>JAUWGA010000020.1 GCA_030606635.1 Methanosarcinales archaeon | reverse complement strand
CTGTCATTGGCGGTCTTGCCGGTGTGGTCTTCGACTACGGTCAGGTTCACTGTGTAGTTGCCAGCCGTTGCGTACGTGTACGCGGTTGTGGACGTGTTCACTGTTTCATTGGTTCCGTCTCCGAACTCCCATTGCCATTCCTTGATGCATCCGGTTGATCCGGAGCCGTTTAACTGGACTTCCACTCCAAGTCCAACCCACTGGTCAGGTCCTGCGTCTGCGGTGAGATTTGCGGGCGGGCGGATCGTGACTGTGCACATGTCGGTGTCGGTTGCGCCGTCAACGTCTTCGACGGTCAGTGTCACGGCGTAGTTGCCACTAGCGTTGTAAGTATGCGACACCCACATCCCATGGTCTGTGGTAGTGGTCCCATTTGCCTCCTCAAACTCCCAATCCCAGCTAACAATCCCGCGGTAGTTGTCGCCGGTGTTGTCATTAGGATTATCCGGATCGTATGAGCCGCTACCATTAAACCATAACCACACCTCGGCCCATGTCGTATTCTCGCACAGACCATCGGTCTGGTCATCGCCAGCATCTGCTATTGGCGCCGTGTTTATCAATGCGTCGCCGAAGAGGCCCCCAAACACCTCACCACTAACGATCACCCGGCGGGAGGAGAGACTCACGATGGTGACCCTGATCTCGTCATCATCTGTTAGATTGATCTGTGGCGGAGTGTCGGTGTATGTGTCAAGCACCAGTATGTCTCCAAGTGCCCAGCGGTCAAAGTTTTTTTCAACGTCGTTTTGCCCCGTGATCCGGATCCCCCATCGGTCAGGGGTGCCCTCATCAAATGCCGGGAGGGTTGTGTCATTAACACTCACGAGTACCCGCAAGTTTCTGCCTTCGATCGAATCGCCACCCTGATGCTTGATATGTATCTCATTCGCCATCATGTCTGCTACGCCGTCGACCTCGATGTGCGGGGTGTCGGGATCTTTATTCAAATATGAGTAAACCGATACTGCGATCAGTCCAATCGCAACTATTACTATGCCTATAAGTAGTACTTCTCCGACTAGCCCGGATACGGCTCGTTCGTCGCTTGTTATTCTGTGTTTGTTCATGTCTCCCCACTCCTATGATGAGATTCTGCTGGTTCTTCCGTCGATATATATGTCCTGGATATCCAGGTGGATGCTCCCGTTGAGCGTTATGGTGATGTTGGCGTAACTGTCATCAGGTGGCCATTCCGGGTTCGCCTCAACCGATGTCCCACCCACGATCTTGTTAAAGTAATTTGCCCATTCCTGTAGATAATCCTTGCGGAAGTTCTCGTCCCCTTCCGGCGGCTCAATTATGAGGTATACATTATCCGTATTATTACCTTCTGCAAACGGGACGCGGTTCAGGTGTTCAAGTTTCATCCGCAGTTCTTCGACTCCGCTTCCGCTGATCATCGGGGTCCTGTTTACGCCAGTGCCGACGGTGATCATCGGTATCGTTATGCGGGCAGATTCATTCGCCGTATCCTCGATTGTGATTGCAGGCAGGGTCCTCATGCTCGCGTTCGGTGCCTGGCAGAGGAATACAGCGCCGTTTTGATAGATGAATTTCTGATCGAGGAAGTAGCGGTTCATCGATTCGTATATCAGGGTGCCGTTGCTGGTTGCCGAGTAATGCACAAGGGACTTGTTGTATTCATTGTAAATTATAGTATAGTTACATGCCGCAGACTTGTTGGTCTCTATTGTGAGGTTGTAAGGAGTGTCTGCATCGCTTAAAACCTTGCTAAACCCATAACATGGGTTCAGGAGGTCGATTCTGTAATAATCTGGATCGGAACCACTTTGATTAGTAGCCTTATTTATATATATGCTATCAATTATCCTATTATTGTCATCATTCCATGTGGATATCTTGAGGGAATATATGCCTAATCCCGACCAGATCTTCACCCTGCCGCTCTGATTTGTGAAATTGATAAAGACCTCGCCACCGCCCCCGAGGAAGTCGTCCGTTGCAGAGTCGATATCAATATAAAACAATGAGATGTCGGATATATTGGTGATGTTCACGCCCGCATCCGTGATCGCAGCATTGATTGTGCGGTTCTCTGTGATGTTCACCATCCATGCGTCCGCCGTCACAGTGAAGTTCCCTTCCCGCGGCACTGCGCCGAGCGAGCCCCAGGACCTGACCGGTGATAAGACCGGGATGTCGCCGCCGCCAAGTTCGATTCGCTGTCTGCTCATGATGTTAGTCTCGTTTGCGAGTACGAGTCTGTTGATGGCGCCAGGGATTGATGAGAAGTCGGTGAAGGCGTTTCGCATGTGCTTTGCCTCGGCGTCTTCTGCCCATGAGGGGATGTAGTACACGTTTATGTATGCGGCGATGGTTATGAGCAATCCGAAGATCATCACGGTTGCGACAACGAGTGAGACCGCGCTTGTGTCCTGAAGCATCCGGTCAGAGCGCCCATGGTTATGCCGCCGTCTCGGTTCCATCCTCCTGCTTCTTGCAGGCAGTTGGCTTCCTGGTTGTTTGTTCATACTTTCCCCGATCCTATGGTGCGATGCTGGCAATTCTCCCTTCGATTTCGATCTCCTTTATCTCCAGGTGGATGTCTCCGATGAGTGATATAGTTGTGTTTGTATAGCTGCCATCAGTTGGTGGGGTCGAGGTCATCCTGATCGAGGTCCCCTCGACTGTTGCATCGAAATAGTCCGCCCATTCCTGCAGGTAGTTCTTGCGGAAATCCTCGTCCCCTTCCGGCGGCTCGATTATGATGTTTACGCGCTCTGTGTTGTTACGATCTGCAAAGGTGATGCGGTTAAAATATTTAAGCCCCATCTGCAATTCCTCAACCCCGCTCCCGCCGATCATCGGGGTCCTGTTTGCGCCAGTGCCGACGGTGACCATCGGTATCGTCACCCATGTATAATTTCCAACATCCTCGATTGTGATGTAAGGCAGGATCCTCATACTCGCATTTGGCGGCTGGCAGAGGAATACAGCACCTGCCTGGTAGATGAACTGCTGGTCAAGGAAATAGCGGTTCAGTGACCGGTACACCATGGTTCCGTTGCTGGTCTTTGTGTAAGGTTCTATGGTTTTATTATATTCATAATATTCTATCTCATACCTAATATTACTACTATTCCCGTCAGTCATCATCGTGATATTGTATGGGATGTCTGCATCGCTCAAAACCTTGCTAAACCCATAACATGGACTCAGAATGTTTACCGCATGTAATGAGTCGGGGTCGGTAGTTATAATCAGTTCATCGAGTATTTTAACACCGGTAGGGCGCCATGTGGTCATATCATAACAGTTACCATCAATCTGGAGTATCGCGCCCCCTCCAGGATCCGAGAGGTAGATTGTCACAGCCCCATTAGAAGAATCCTCGATATAAATATGAAACTTCGATACACTGGATATGTTGGTGATATTCACACGCGCATCGGTGAAATTGCCGCTTGTGACGTTTTTCGTGATATTCTCGGTCCAGACGTCTGCCACCACCCTGAAGTTCCCTTCCTGCGGCATTGTGCCAAGTGAGCCCCATGACATTCCCGGCGACATGATCGGGATTCCGCCACAGCCGAGTTTGATTCGCTGTCTGGCGACGGCATCGGTGTTGTTGGTAAGCACAAGCTCATCGATATGACCGGGAATCGATGAGAAATCAACAAAAACATCCTGCGCATGTCGCGCCTCATCGTCCGCGACCCATGATGGGACATAGTGCACAATGACGAATGCCGTGACTGCTATGAGTAATCCGAGTATCAAGGTAGCACCGACAACGGTTGAAACCGCGCTGTCGTCCGGAAAGATCCTTTCCGAACCGTGATAATGTCTCTCGTTTATCATCTGCATGCCCCCGTCTTCCCCCTATTCCAGCTGCGAGATGCTGGCAATTCTTCCTTCGACATCGATGTCCTTCAGCTCCAGGTGAATGTTTCCGGTGAGTGTTATTGTGTGGTCATCCCAGTTGGTTGCATTTGCCGAGGTCATCCTGATCGAGGTCCCCGCGACTGTTGCATCGAAATAATCAGCCCATTCCTGCAAGTAGTTCTCGCGGAATTCCTCATCCCCCGCAGGCGGCGTGATTATGATGCTTACGCGCTCTGTGTTGTTTCCATCTGCAAATGTGATGTGGTCTGCATGTTTGAGTTCTATCTGCAGTTCCTCAACCCCGCTTCCGGTGATCCGGGGTATCCTGTGTTTGCCGGTACCAACGGAGATCATGGGCAGCAGTACGCGGGTATAGTTCCGGTAGTCGCTGATCAGAACCCCAGGCGCGGTGCGTATGGTCACGGCTGATTGCTGGCAGAGGAATACTGCGCCGTTTTGGTAGATGAACTTCTGGTTTAAGAAGTGGCGGTTCCTTGATTCGTACATCATGGTGCCGTTGCTGGTCTTTGTGTAGTGAACCAGAGTCCTGTTATATTCATTATAGACGATCTTATACCGGATATGGCTGCCGTTTAGTGATGTGTTCGTTATCGTGAGGTTGTAGTGCGGGGCGTCCGCACCGGTCAGAACCTCTGCTTCTGCTTCGGCCAGAACCGCGTCAAATCCGTAACAGGGACTCAGAAGATCTATTTTGTAACGTTCGATCTCTGAATCGTCAGAGTTTATTGGCAGACCCTTGATTACTTCGTTGGTCTCGTCGTTCCATGTGGATATGTGGAGATACGTGCTGCTGTCGGTCTTGATCTCTGCCCGCCCGCTCTGGTTTCCCTGGTTTGTGACACGGATACACACATCCCCGGAATCCAGCGACGGAGGGTATTCAATCTCATCAATATAAATATAAAACGATGATATGCTGGAAATGTTGGTGATGTTCACAGATCCGTTCTCAAGACTGCGTATGCCAGTGTTGTTCCTCGTGATATTCACAGCCCAGACATCCGCCTCCACAGTAAAGTGCCCCTCATCCGGCACCACCCCCAGTGCGCCATAAGATGTTCCCGGAGCTATGATCGGGATGCTGCCGCTGCCGAGCCGGATCCTCTGTTGGCTTACAGCGACGCTGCCATTGGCAAGTACCAGATTATCGATGTTGCCCGGGATTGCTGAGAAATCAACGAAGACAGCGTCTGCATGTCTTGCTTCTACATCCGCACTCCATAGTGGGACATACTGCACTCTTACAAACAGTATGACCGACAGGATCAGCCCAAAGAGCAGCATAAAGCTCACGACGGTTGAAACCGCATCATCGTTTGAGAATATCAGACTATGTGCCCGGTGTTTTGATCTTGATCCCATCTCTGTGCACCTCATAAGACATAAAATCTCTCGAATGTTTCGTTCTCCGCATTTTCGTAATCTCGATGGATAGCCGGATGGTTTTCTCCATGGCGAGTCGGTGGTAGTTTAAGAATATAACACCGTCTGACACGTATTCGATCATTCCGAATCGTGATGCGTATGGGTTTGAGCTGTCCAATTCCGAGGTTATTACGGACGTTGCTCCGCTATTCCTCATCACCTGAACAAGGTCGTATACGATCAGTCTCCGTTCGTTTTCGCTTGTGAACAGCATTTCGAAGAGCGTTATCGAGTCGAACACGCATCGTTTCGCGCCGAACATCTCGAAGAGTCGTGGCAGTTCGCTTCGGATGCGGAGTATCGATGTTTTGATATCGATCGCAGTCAGTTTCAGCAGGAGCAACAGTTCTTCATCCACATATCTCTGAAAGTCCCACCCGTACTCTGATGCTGTGCGGATCATGGTTTCTTCGTCGTCGTCGAGGCTGATCAAGATGCAGTGTTCGCCGTTTTGCAGACCCGAGTTTAGGAATTGCATCCCGAACGTGGATTTCCCGGTTCCGAATGCTCCGATGATCGCGGTGGTGCTGTTCTCCGGAAATCCGCCTTCCAGTTTCTCGTCCAATTCCGGCATGCCGCTACTGACCCGTTCTATTATCATCTCTGCCATCCAACCTGTTTGACCCTTGATATTGCGAAGCCATGATCCGTGGTGACCGACGTCTCGAATTTCACAAGGTTAGCCCGCTCAAGTTGCGGCAGAAGACCCCTGAATTTCTTGACGTGCATCACTCGCTGTCGTTTGGTTTCGCCGAAGTCGTCCCATTCGAATATCAGGACCCCGTCAGCACAGTCCATTATCTGCTCCTGTAATGAGCTTTCAAGGATGTTTGCTGTGAGCAGCGCGTACACAATCCCGCCCCATTTCTTTGATATCTTCTGCAGACCTCGAAAGAAGGATATTATGTCTGACCACTCTGCGGAATGTCCGGGGTTTGCGCAGTACTCTGCAAGCGTGGTTACGGAATCAATGATGACTACGCTATTTGGTGCGTTTTCGTCGAGGTATGCCACCATCTCGCTGATCAGTCCCTTTCCTGATACTTTTTCTCTTAATGAGTTGAAAGTTAGCGCGGGTTCGGTCAACCACTCGAGTGGCACCGAGGATCTGCTAAAGTACTCCTCTGAAAAGTCTTTGAAGTCTATTTTGCTGGATATCTCATAGAAATCTTCCGGAAAATCCTGTCTTATCTCGTCATGTACGTCTTCCCAGCTTCTGGTAAGCGAAATGTAGCATATCTTCTCCGGAAGTACGGAATTTCCAAATGCTCCGGAAAACTTTCCGTTTCGTTGTAGTTCGAGGAGCGATAGTACTGACGTGTACGCAAACTCTGTGTTTCCAGCACCGATCTCCCCAAGCAGCATGACGAATGAGCCAGCCGGGAACCCGCCTTTCAGTACAGAGTCGAGCGATATAATCCCTGTTGGCATCGTAATCAGGTGTAGTTCATCCATCTGCGTCCCCATCTATTGAAGTCCCCTTATCCGATAATCAGTCTGCACCATACAAAAAGCTTTTTACGGATACAGTAGTTGTAAGAACTATGGGAAGTAGTGAACTTATGAGCAGGATAAAAGAGATTGTCAGCACCAAAGAAGTTGTGTATGATCTTGAACCTTATGATCCTGCGAAGCATGACGTCCTTGTCGAGGACCGGATTCCAGAGGGATATACCGAGATTGAGCGATACTGGGTGAATGAGCCGTATGCGTTTGTGCGGATTTTGTATGACACCGCGAAGAAAGTTCCGGTGTATACGGTGGCCGAGCCCGCGCTGACGCCGTTTGAGAAGACATTGCTCATTCGGTTGTATGAGGACCTTTCTGACGTGCTTACGCTTGATGATGTCGAGTTTGCGGAGGCGAACGCGGGACGATTTGACGAAGGGATTGAGGAGATTCTCGACGAAAGTGACGGAGACAGTGGCGCGCAGGTCGCTGGAGCTGATACTGGCGAGGATGAGGAGCGGTTTGAGAAACTGGTTGACGCGCGGTTTGTGGACGCAGGCGCCGGGGAGGACGATGAGGGCTTGGATATCGGACTCGTTAAGAGCCGGATCCTGCGGAGGAAGGCGCTGGAGTTGCTTGGTTACTACTCGATAGAGTTAAGTCCGCGCTCCACTCACAAACTCCTTTATTTTCTTGAGAGAAACTATGTCGGGTACGGGAAGCTGGATGCGATGCTCAATGACCCGCACATCGAGGATATCTCCTGTGATGGCGTTGGCATTCCTATATTCATATATCATACAGTATATAAAAATATAGAGACGAGCCTAACGTTTAATGAAGACTACTTAAACTCGTTCGTGATCCAGCTCGTGCAGCGGGGTGGCAAACACATCTCGATCGGCAGCCCGATGGTCAACGCAACACTGCCGGACGGATCACGGCTACAGGCAACGCTTGGCAAGGAAGTGACCACGAGAGGCAGTTCATTCACGATTCGAAGGTTTAAAGAGGATCCGTTTACTCCGGTGGACATGCTCAAATTCGGAACATGCTCAAGCGAGATGCTTGCATATCTCTGGCTTGCGATCGAGAACAACAAGAGTATGATCCTTGCCGGCGGCACAGCATCCGGAAAGACCTCCGCACTAAACGCGGTCTCCATGTTCATACCACCGATAGCAAAGATCGTTTCCATCGAGGATACCAGAGAACTGACCCTGCACCACGAGAACTGGATCGCAGGCGTCACAAGAGAGTCGACCATCGCTCACGAGGGTGTGAACGAGATCAATATGTTCGAACTCCTCAAAGCAGCGCTCAGGCAGCGTCCCGAATATATCCTTGTCGGAGAGGTGCGCGGCGAAGAAGCGCTAACGCTCTTCCAGGCGATGTCCACAGGACACACCACATACTCAACGATGCACGCCGCAGACATCGAGACACTCTTAAACCGGCTTCAGGGCGAGCCCATCAACGTGCCGCACGCGATGCTGCAGGCACTAAACATCGTAAGCATCCAGATGCAGACATACATCGGAAATGAGCGCGTCAGGCGGACGAAGACGCTTCTTGAGATCACAGGGCTTGACCAGAGAACCGGCGGCGTAAGGATCAACGACCTGTACCTCTGGGATCCTACGAAAGACACGTTCGAGTACTCAGGCAACTCTTATGTGCTGGACAATATCAAGGAGGAGCGCGGCTGGACAAATAGCCAACTGAGAGACGCATTAGAAGAACGCAAAGATATCCTTGAATACATGGTTGAGAAGGATATCAACAATTATAAGGAGATCTCCCAGCTCGTCCAGCGATATGCCATCGATCCCGATGCGGTATTGTCAGAAGTCAGGGGACTGAATCCCTGATTGAAGTGGGGGATTTAACCGCGGAAGGTGTTATCAAAGTCGTTGGTAGCGCGTAGAGTACCCGGTGAAAGGGGCTCTGCGTACTCCTCTGGGCTTAATTTCCTGTTTGGTTGCGGCTTGTCCGGATTATACCTGCAAATGTAGCGAATTTTTGGGCATCAGTCAATGTCACGAGTCATGGCAGCCCCACCACCCCGCAAACTATATATATGATTAATATCAATCTTATTTAGGCATCTACTATATAAAATAGGGATGCAAAACGCATAGAATGTCATGAGGGGACGGAAATGCAAACAATTGTAAACAACGCACTAGGGTACACTGAGAAGGAAGAACTGTATCGGAAAGCCAATGACGAGATAGCGGAGTTCGCTGATGCAGAGCTACTTGGAACGCCACGTATACTGATCGTCGGTTGCGGTGGCGCGGGGAATAATACATCGACCAGAATGCATGACATCGGCATCGATGGCGTGGATATCATCGCAATCAATACCGACAAGCAGGATCTGGATCGATGCAGGGCTGATAAGAAGATACTGGTCGGCAAATCGATCACACGGGGTCTTGGCGCGGGGGGAGATCCTGACGTCGGGAGGCGGGCTGCCGAACTTGCGCGCGGAACGCTGAGCGAGGTCCTTGCAGAGTCGGACCTGGTCTTTGTCACTGCTGGTATGGGTGGCGGCACAGGCACAGGAGTTGCACCGGTGGTCGCTGATATCGCACGGGAATGTGGCGCAATCGTTGTTGGAATGGTGTCCACGCCGTTTCATGTGGAACGTGCCCGCGCCATCAAGGCGGAGACAGGGCTTCAGGAGTTGAGTGACGCAGCGCACACCGTGATCGCGCTCGATAACAACCGTCTGCTCAACTACGTGCCGAATCTGCCGATGAAACAGGCGTTTTCAGTTATGGATCAGTTGATCTCCGAGACCGTCAAGGGCATATCCGATACGATTACAAAGGACTCGCTGATAAATCTCGATTATGCCGACATGAGGACGGTTATGAACTGCGGAGGGGTTGCAGTGATGCTCTTTGGCGAGTCAAAGACGCGGGACAAATCAAGCGATGTGGTCCGTTCAGCATTGAACCATCCGCTGCTGGACGTGGATTACAGGGGCGCTACCGGCTGCCTCGTGCACATCACAGGCGGACCGGATCTCACGCTTAAGGAAGCAGAGGAGATCGCAAGTTCGCTCACATACGAATTAAGCTCCCATGCGAATGTGATCTGGGGCGCAAGGATCGAGGAAGAGTACGAAGGCGGCGTGCGCGTGATGGCGATCATGACCGGCGTCGAATCGGCACAGATACTCGGACAGGCACAGCAGCAGCGTGTCCCGATCCGCTCGGTGGAGGGTGAAGTAAAACAGATGGAACCGATGCCAGTGATTGGCAGAGGTCACAGGGGACCGATCATCGAATATATTCGATGATCCCTATTTTTTTATTTTAGATTATTGGGTTAAAGCAGGGAATTTAACCGCGAAATTGCGTCAGCAAATCCGTTGACAGCATGCAGAGGGTGTAAGAGGATAGGCGACTCTGTGCTCTCTGCAGGTTAGCCGATGACCTGCATATCAGGAACGCGCAGCGTCGGAACAACGATCCCACCGATAGCACGGAGGTCTGCTCCGGCGCCATCGATGTTTTTGAGCATATCAAAGATATTTCCGGCGATCATAAGCGATTTTATAGGTTGCTTGACCTCACCGTTCCCTACCAGAAAAGAATTTCTGGCTTCTATCGAAAAATCCCCTGAATACGGGTTTGCAGTGTGTGCGCCGATCACCGAGTGGACGAGCACTCCATTCTGTGTCTCTGCAACTATATCGCTTGGCGGATACTCGATCACAAGATTGCGCACATCGATAGACGGCGTTGTACCGTACCCGGAGCGCATGGCGTTTCCTGTGCTCGCAAGGTCTGCCTTCCCTGCCGTGTACGCGTCATGCAGGTGGTTTTTGAGGATTCCGTCTTCGATCACGACGGTCTTTTGGGAGGGCGTGCCCTCGTCATCGGTTTGCGCTGTTCCTATCCCGCCAGTGCGCAATCCGTCGTCGCATATTGTAAGTTCGCCTGCCGCAACCTCTGCCCCGATCTTTGAGAGCATCGACCTGCCTTTCTGCACGTTGTCGGCACTTAGGGAGGGCATAAAAGTATATTCAAGGATGTCAGCGATCGCAAGCGGGCAGAACAGCACCGCAGTCCTCGCAGTCTCTATTTTTCCGCCGTGCAGTGATTGTTTCGCAAGTTCGCCTGCACGCTTCCCGATCTCGTACGTGTCGATGTCAAGGTTCCTTGAGATGTCGAACTCATAAGCAGTGGATATGCCGGACCCGTCCTTTACGATGCACTCGATCGATGCGGCAATCGAGGTCCCTTCTTCGGTATGCTCGATGCCGTTTGTGTTTACGATGTAGCCAGTTCCTGTCGAGACCGCAAGCCCGCCCGACGTTGGAACCGCGCCTGCGGATGTAACGCCGCGAATCAGGTCGGCAGCCAGTTCGACGCATTCGGGAAGCTCGATCCCTGCAAGTTTCTGATCGAAGACGCCGTGAACCGCGGGGTACGATCCTTGATGCGGAAGACTGCTCCAGTCAGGGTCTGGCTGGGATGCCCGGGCTGACCGCATAGCAAGCAGGGACGCCTCTTCGATGCTGTCTTCGTGATTTGTGCTCGAGAACCCGACGGCACCTGAAACGATGGCACGGATGCCGATCCCTCGTGCGAACGATTCTATGGCATACTCGATATGCTCAAGTTTGGTGTTGATGCTGACCGACCGGTCTGTTACGCAGTACGCCTCGACTTCATCGGCACCGCTGCTGCGTGCATACTCAATCGCCTGTGATGCGAGCGGGATCATCGAGGATCAGCCATCAAAACAACTGATCCGCTCATCGAATACATCAAAGAGATATTTCTCTGCAC
The DNA here is from genome assembly GCA_030606635.1 of Methanosarcinales archaeon. Taxonomy (GTDB): domain Archaea; phylum Halobacteriota; class Methanosarcinia; order Methanosarcinales; family Methanogasteraceae; genus Methanogaster_A. Next base: position 3,018 of record JAUWGA010000020.1, on the reverse strand, counting down.
GCCGCACGGTCTCAAGGTCGCCCCTGAGCACGATCAGTGCCATATCGAAGAGCTCACCATCCTCAACCGATCCGCTGGATGTCTTGGCATGTGGTTCGAGATCGAACTCTGCTGCCAGTTCCTCTATCAGGGACACCGGAACACCCGGCGGGATTACAAGGTCGTACAATCCCTCCTGTTCCTCTACGAGTTCCTCCTCATCTCCAAGCAGATCTTCAATTCCCAGTACTTTTTCGCTCAAATCAAATCACCATCACGTTATGCGTTTTCCTGCATCCGGCCCATACATCGCGTCGTATACCTCTTCGACGTGCATGACAACTGCGGCTTTCGCTGGCAGTGCTTTGCTCTTGGCATGAACCCATGCTTTCACATCCTCGTACACCGGACCCTCTGTCACGATCTCGACCCTGCCCTTGACCTGAAACGACTTCTTGCCGTCATAACCAACGATCGAGACCTGCGGATTCGCTTCCATGTTTGCTGCAGTCTTGTCAAAGAAGTTGTCCGCGATCTGGATCGTCTCGTCATCCACGATCCTTAAGAATCCTACGAAGACCACGTTCGGCTTGCCGTCAGGATCCGCGGTGGCAACCGGGACCGGACTTTGCTTGTTTATAACTTCCTGTACCTCTGGTGGCATTTTGACCATATCAATCACCATCTTCGACTCTAACCGCCGTGGTATAAAGGTTTGTGTCGGGGGTGTCGGGTTGTCAGGTTACGCGGTCTTCGGGCAGGGCGATGCCATCATGCCCGAAACCAATAACCTCGCGGCAGGATGATGTGAACATGATGCAACTGGAAAGCCCAATCATACATGCAGAGGTCGATTCCGGGATGAGTGTTGACGGTCTTGTCCACGCGCTCGGAGGATGCGGATTTGGCGCGGGAAGACTCGCGCAGGCGTGCGACATATACGAAGAGATGCTCAAAGACGACGCAACAACGAAGTTCTTCGGACTCGCCGGCGCGATGGTGCCTGCCGGGATGCGGAATATCGTATCGGGCCTGATTCGCGACCGGCACATCGATGTCCTCGTCTCGACAGGCGCAAACCTCGTGCACGACATCATCGAATCGCTTGGACTCTCGCATTACAAGGGCAGCGAGGTCGCTGACGACGATGCGCTCTGTCGCGAGCAGATCGACCGGATATATGACGTGTACGTGCCAGAACTTCACTTTGCCAGCTTGGAAGAGCATCTGCTCCACGTCTTTCAGGATATAGATGACCAGATCTCGATTCGGGAGATGCTCTCAGAGATCGGAAAGTCATTAGATGACCCGGATTCGATTCTGAGAGCGGCTTACGAGTGCGACGTTCCTATATTCTGCCCTGCTATCCAGGACTCGATGATCGGGCTACATGCGTGGCTATACCGGCAGACAAACCGGTTAAATGTCGATGTCTTTGCAGATGTCCATGAGTTCCTCGATATCTGCTTCGATGCCGAGCGGTCAGGCGCACTCTTCATCGGAGGCGGCGTTCCGAAGAATTTCATCCTGCAGGGAACGCTCATGACGTCGAAGGGATTTGACTATGCGATCCAGTTGACGACCGACCACCCCGAACCGGGCGGGCTTTCCGGCGCAACGCTTTCTGAGGCGAAATCGTGGGGAAAGATCACTGAGGACGCAAAGGCGGTCACTGTGTATGCGGATGCGACCATAGCGCTGCCAATTCTCGTTGCGGCGGTGCGGAGCAGGTTTGCGTGATAGATAGCCGCGCCACAAATCACTTCTTTGCGGTACATTATTTATAGTACACTCTCAAGTATAATACTTATGAGTGTATTCATAGATCGAGAACGAGAATTATCACTCCTCAACAAAAGGTTTGGCAGCAACAGAGCTGAGTTTGTCATAATCTACGGCAGGCGAAGAATCGGAAAAAGTGAACTCATAGACCAATTCATAAACAATGACGGCATCCGGCTTCTTGCGCGGGAAGAATCGAAGACTCTCCAGCTGCGGACATTTGCAGAAAAACTTGGAGACTTCTTTGGCGACGAACTCCTGAGAAAGACAGAATTCACAGGATGGGACGGATTCTTCGAGTATCTGTACAGAAAAGCCGATGAGCGGATAATCATAGCCATCGATGAGTTTCCATACCTTATCAAAGAAGATCCTGCGATTCCCTCCATTCTACAGGATTACTGGGACAACAAGCTCAAAGAAACAAAACTCTTCCTGATACTCTGCGGTTCAAGCATCTCGATGATGGAATCGAAGGTGATGGGTTACAAAAGTCCGCTTTATGGAAGAAGAACCGGGCAACTGCTCCTCAAGCAGATCCCATTTATGCACATACTGGATTACATAGGACGCTTTGAGCGAGCGGTAGAGTTTTATTCTGTCTTCGGAGGGACGCCTGCTTATATTATAGAGACTGACCCCGAAAAAGACGTTTTTACGAATATAGAAGATACTATTCTGAGAGAAGACTCGTTTCTGTACCGGGACGTTGAATTCGTGTTGAGGCAGGAGTTAACAGAACCCAGATATTATTTTTCAATTCTCCAATCGATCGCAAAAGGAAATCACAGAATCGGATTGATAGCCAATGATACAGGTTTAAGCGTGAGTATAGTGAACAAGTACTTATCAGTCTTAAGTGACCTGCAACTGGTCTATCGCATGTTACCTGTAACCGAAAGCTACAAAAGCAGGAAAGGGATGCATTTTCTCGCCGACAGCATGTTTGATTTCTGGTTCAGGTTTGTATATCCCGACATGGATGCGATAGAGAAAGGAAACGGGGCAATGGTTGCCCAAAACATAAAGCCACGGTTTAACCAGTACGTTGGCAGACATTTTGAGACCATAGTTCAGGAGATCCTTGAGGTTCTGAATGAGCGAGAACTTCTGCCGTTCCGGTTTACCAGAGTCGGGAAGTGGTGGCACAAGGAAGAAGAGATCGATGTCGTAGCTTTAAACGAAAAAATTAAGAGTACAATTTTTTGTGAGTGTAAATGGAGTGATAATGTCAATGCTACTAAAATTATTAGGAAA
>JAUWGA010000196.1 GCA_030606635.1 Methanosarcinales archaeon | reverse complement strand
ATCCGCTGCCTGCAAAAGCATCCAGATTCCGGCAAGGATTGCGCCCGTGAAGTAGATCAGCCCGAGATGCGGGTACGCGACATACCCGATGGCAAGCGAGAAGAGAACGCCGCATGCCCAGCACACCATCACAAACTTCGAGGTCGCGGGAACGCCGAAGGTCACAGGAAACGTCGGGGCACCCCGGAGCCGGTCCCCTTCAACATCCCTTGCCACGCCTGATAGCGTAAATCCCCAGTCCGTAACACAGATCATTGCGCCGAAGAATATTGCAGTGAGCGGCAGCAGCACACCATCATCAGGCGCGTACGAGTGCACCGCGCCAATGTCCAGCACTCCTGCCGGATCGAATGCGAGCCACACCCCGATCGGCACGAGTCCGTACGCGAACCCGACCGGAAGAAAACTTAAGAAAGTGGCGCGTTTTGCGATGGCAGAGTATAGACTGATCGCAAGAGTCGCGATGATGAGCACTGCAAAGGATTCGGGATTTAAGTAGAGCGCAACCGCTGCCGCAACGATGAAGAGAAGAAAAGCGTACAAAAGCCCATGACGCCGGGTAACGCGCTCGGAAGCGAGAGGGCGATCTGGCAGGTTGATCTTGTCGATGTCGATGTCGCAGCAGTCATTGAAGACATACGTGCTGGTGATCGCACAGTATCCTCCGATGACAGCCAGTACGAATGGGAAAAGCGGCGGGAAACCTCCTGTCAGCAGATAAGTGGCGAGAAGTGCGCTTGCTGCCGGAAGCGCAAGATCCATCGCGGCGATTTCGGGTCTTAATAGTTTGATGAATGCACCGGTTGATGCCATGCTCACACTCACAGCACCAGTCTGCTCCGGATCACCTCGTCAGAGAGCCCTGCCTCCCTGCCGCGCACGATCATCCTGATGTTGTCGACCTCGTTTCTCTTGGAGAGGATGTAATCCATGATCGGGACGATCGAGAGCGGGTAGTAGTGCGAGGTTCGTGCAGCGTATTCGAGCCAGTACTTCTCAAGACCGATCTCAACGCCGATCAACGAGTCCATATCCTCAGTCACTATGCTTGAGAGGTTCTCCTCCCAGTATGGGTAGTCCTGAAGCGATGCTGTGAATTCATTAAACGGCAGTCCGGCCAGTTTGATAAGCGAAATCGTGTTTAACTTAAGCCCGCCCGGAATTAGCATATCGATGATCCGCTCCCGCTCAACCCCTGCCTTTGCAGACCGAAAGAGCGTCTTTAGGTTCTTCATATCGACCTCTGTCCGGATCATCTCTGAAAATAGCCGGTGGCTCTTCGTCTTTGGCTTGCGCACCGCCTCGACCTCGGTTAATTTTTCGTAGTAGAATTTGTCAAGCACGTTCTCGAAGTGATCCAGTTCTTCTTCCGAATATCCCTCGAGCGGATAGTTATGCATTAACATCTCGGTGATCTCTGGCACATCCTTCTGTACGATCTCCATCAGGTCGTGATAGCCGAACTGCCCTGCCGAGACCACGGATTCGAGGATTTCCTCATCGGTCGCGCCATATTTCTTACCCCTGAGAATGGTCTTGATGTTCCAGATATCCCACCATCTGAGATACTCAGAGATCAGTTGGTGCGACTCTCCTGCCGATATGGTGAGCAGTTTTCTGTATGTCAGCGCAAGATTCTGGTTCAGGGCATGTTCGATCAGATTGACGCCGTCGAACTCTCGCGCAAGTTCGTCAACTTCTGCCTTGTACTCGGAGTCCTCGATGAACCTTGTGATCTCTGCGATCTCCATCTTCATCAGTCTCGGATAAACCTCCTTTGGCAGCAGCTTGCTCTTCATCGCTCGCACTCTTGCGCATAGGTACGCGTAACTTTTGGTGCCCTGTTTCCGTTTCCACGGTGTCTTCAGCATATATTCACCTGTGTGCCTACAAAGGAGTCCGGATCGATATATATCTTTCGATCTCTTGCGAGTGTCACCTTATGTGATAGTAGGATCGAAACTCTGTGATCTCTACGATCAAAACCGAAGTGGTAGCCACAATGCTTGAATCGACAACACCCCCGGAACCACCCACAACACAGATGACATGACAGTCATATCCATTCATATCGTAGACTGAGAAATAAAGCTCCATGCCATAGCAAGATATGGATCCTTCATTCCCTAGTATTAACAGCGAAACTAGAGAA
>JAUWGA010000174.1 GCA_030606635.1 Methanosarcinales archaeon | reverse complement strand
ACCTCTGATGGTCCCGCGGGAAAATCGATCCGGGTTGGAACCAGCATCTTTGCAGCGGTCACATAGACATTCCCGGGTCCAACGATCCTGTCGACCGCAGGCACAGTCTCCGTACCATAAGCCATAGCAGCAATCGCCTGCGCGCCACCGACCGCAAATACCCTGTCCGCGCCTGCAATCGCTGCGGCAGCGAGTGTTAGAGGGTTCACGCTCCCGTCCCCGCCCGGCATCGGTGGTGTGCAGATAACCGCCTCCGGGACCGATGCCACCTTTGCAGGTATGATCGTCATCAGTGCAGTCGATGGGTACGCCGCCTTCCCGCCAGGCACATAAGCGCCGATGCAGTCGAGGGGCGAGGTCTTCTGCCCGAGACTGATCCCGGGCGCGATCTCGCTTAACCAGAGCTCCGGTTCGATCTGGGCTTCGTGAAACCTCCTGATGTTATCAGCCGCGGTCTCGAGATGCCACAGGATCTCGGAATCGATATCTTCGAATGCTTTTGATATAGTGTCCCCCTCGACCTCGATTGCAGAGAGACTGGCATTATCGAACCGCTGTGTGTATTCGATTAGCGCAGCGTCCCCCCTGGTCTTCACGTCCTCTAAAATCGCTGAAACTGCCGGTTTTACCTTCGCAATCCCGGTCTCCCGGTCAAGGAGGCTTTCAAGTTCGGAATCGGTTAATTGTGTGTGGTGTTTCTTGAGCATGATTCATCGCCTGCGTGCTATTGTGGTGTGTGATGTGTGATGTGTGATGTGTGATATTGGATCAACCAAAGAAGACAGGTCGCTTCGAAAGCAGCACCGGTAGATTGATCTGGCGGTACGGCATCTCTGCAATCTCAGAGATCACCCTGTCGCGTAGTTCCTGGGTAGTCTCTTCCACTTTTCTCGATTCAGAACGGATGGTCACACTAAGCACACCGCTTTCGAGTTCCTTATCCCCAATTACGACGACATAAGGGATCCATTCCCTGCCAGCGGCGCGAACCCTCTTCCCGACGGTCTCATCGCGGTCATCGATATCGACCCTGACACCGCTCATCGCGGCGGCGACTTCCCCTGCGTAGCCAATGTGGCGCTCTGCAACCGGTATCAGCCGAACCTGCGTCGGCGATAGCCATGTCGGGAGCGATGGTACGCCACCTGCCTTCGAGGTGAGATGCGCCTTTTCGAGCAGTGCGTAGATGCACCTCTCGATTGCGCCGCTTGGAGAGCAGTGAAGGATTGTCGGGCGCTGTTCAGCCCCGTTTTTGTCGATATATTTGATGTCGTAGCGTTCCGCGTTCTCCACATCGATCTGGACCGTCGAAAGCGCGCTCGCCTTCTTAAGCGCATCGATATAATTGAATTCGAACTTGATCACGAAATAAAAGAATCGGGAGTCCCAGAGTTCAATCAATGCCGGCTTGCCGACTATTCTGACAAGTTCTTTGATGAAATCCTGGTTCTCTGTGTAAAAATCACGCGTAAACCGGATGGCGACCTCGTAATCATCCTCAAGTCCGATATCTGCAAGCATCTTCATGCACATCGTGTACTGATCCTTGAATTCATCGATCGCGTGATCCATATCAGCGCAGAGTGTGTGCATATCAGGCATCGTGAATGCGCGCAGCCGCCGCAGTCCAACCAGTTCGCCGTGCTGCTCTCTCCTGAAGCTGTATCTGGTCATCTCGACCATCTTTAAGGGGAGATTCCTGTGCGAGATGGTCATGTCGTGGTTCATCAAAAACTGTCCGAAACACGCAGCAAACCGGAGGAAGAACGATCTCTTGTCGGATTCTATCGAGTACTGCCTCGCTGGAAAGCGATCGAGATACTTCTTCAGCGTCGGATGATTCACATCGTACATGACAGGAGTCTCGACCTCGACTGCATCCATCGCTCCCGTGGTATCGAGAACGTGCTCCTCAAGAAGCCGTTTTACGAGGGTTCCTTTCGGATAGAAACGCATATTTCCCGAGTCTGAGCCGGGCTCGTAGTCTGCAAGTTCGAGCCGCCTCATCAATTCGACATGCGGAGGGATCTTATCCACAGCCCTGCTCTTCGAGGTCTCATATTCAGCAAAACTCTTCAGGTTCGGATGTTCTTTGAAATCGAAGTCTTCGATGGGCAGGAGTTCCCCCTCAAGCGTGAGAACGTGCCAGTGCGAGACCGCTTTCTCTTCAGACTTCAGAGCCTCTGATACGATCTCTTCTCTCGCTTCTCCCCCCTCACGCCCCTTTTTCTCCCCCTTCCCTTCCGTCCCGACCCGTATCGTTCTTGAGAGCTCAGAGAGCGGGTGCCCCTTGCAACTGACCTTGAATGCCTTGTACCAGCCAAATGGCGCCCTCTCCACGTCGTAATCGCGAGATAGGGTTTTTTCGAGTCTCTTCAGGACATCGACCGCGACGACGGGTTTTGCCAGTTCGGAACTGAGATGTGCATAAGGATAAAGCATTATCCGTTCTGTTTTCACTTGCTCTGCCAGCTTCCTGATCTCATCTACCGCATTCTCTGCTGTGGCGATCGGGTCTGCCTCGTCGTAACTCTCGACAGCGACAAAAGCGGTCAATACCTCGTCCATGCGGCTGCTCTCCATGGAGGGGTCGATCTCTTCTGCGACTGGAGTGCGCTTCTTTGTCTCGTATTCGATATAATCTGAGTGAATTAATAACAACTGCATGTTTGTGCCCTATGCACTGGATTGTCTCTTAAGTTTATAAATATGCGGCAGAAGACCCTGCTATTTGTAGCGGGGAGGACGTCACAAATATGACCCCCTGGTGCCTGGGATCGGATGATCCGCACGTGCCTGTGAAAAACGAAACTTTGGGACCTAGCGATTTTATTTGAAAAATTGACGGTGCCGCCGAAAGTAATACAAATAAGCAGGATACAATCTGTGGTTCATGAACGCCAGCGCACAGGAACTCACGCTGCGGGTGGCAGAGGCATATCACAGGGATGTCGGCAAAGGCATCGCACGCATCGATCAAAAGTTCATGGATCTGCTCGATAAGTACATGGATGACGGAGACATAGTCGAGATCACAGGCGGGAAGGAAGCGTACGCGATTGTGCGCCGCGGCTATCATGGCGATTCCGGG
>JAUWGA010000006.1 GCA_030606635.1 Methanosarcinales archaeon | reverse complement strand
CGGCGGGAGATCTATTCTTATGCCGAGGGCTTTCAGCACATCCGCGCTTCCGGACTGCGATGTGATCGCGTAATTCCCGTGCTTTGCGACAGGAATTCCTGCGGCTGCTGTGAGGATTGCGGCGCCTGTGCTCACGTTTATCGTGTTGTGGACATCGCCGCCTGTGCCGCAGGTATCAACAAGCGTCCCTGCCACATCCGGCGCGATGGTGCGTGCTGCCCCGCGCATGCCGCGTGCAAATCCCGCGATCTCATCGATCGACTCTCCTTTCATCTTAATCCCGATCAGGAACGCGCCGATCTGGGCATCGGTCGCATCCGTAAAGATGCTTGTGATGGCACGCTCTGCCTCTTCTATGCTCAAGTCTCTTCCTTCGCTTACGATCTGTATGTATTCATTCATCATTGCACCACCTCTGTCGAGACTGCCACGCATCCAGCGTTGTGCAGCCCTCCCGCTGCCAAGGGAGGTTTGTGTAGGATGTGCTGTAGTTTATAGATACGCGGCAGAAGACCCCACTACTTGTAGCGGGGATGAATGCCGCCGAGTGGTTGGTTTTAGTCATGTTCTACTCTCTCAATATATCTCTTAATAACTTCGCTGCTCACTTCTCCCGCGGTCCCGACATAGTAACTCCGTGACCATATCCTTCCTTTACGGAATCTCTGGCGTAGCTTTGGGAAAACCCTGAAGAGAGATAACCCACTGGTTCCTTTTAGATATTTCACCACATCAGATAAGCGGATGATGGGGGAAATTCCTTCGATGAATAGGTGGATGTGGTCTGGTCTAACTTCAATTGCTACTAACGTCCATCCCTTCTTTTCTACTTGTTTCCTAAAGAATTGTTCAAGGTATTCGGCTATATCTCCTGTAAAAACCTTGCGTCGGTATTTAGGGCAAAAAACGATATGATAGTTAGTGTGAAACACTGAATTTCTGGTTGTTTTGGCTTCCATAGACTATATATACCACTTCAACCAATATAAGTATTGTGCTAAGACGTACTTTCAAATATCGGCTATATCCAACAGAGGATCAAGTACCACTAGTAGCATACTGCCTGACTACCTGTAGGTATCTCTACAATGAGATGCTCGAAGACCGTAAAAATGCCTACGACCGTTGTGGTATTGGATTAAACTATAACGGGCAGGCAGGGCAGTTAAAATACCTAAATCTTGGCGTATATTCACAGGTTGCGCAGGATGTCCTTCGCAGACTCGATAAGGCATTCCAGAACTTCTTTAGACGCGTGAAAAATGGGGATAAGAAGGCAGGATACCCCCGATTTCAGGGTAAGAATCGGTACGATAGCTTCACATACCCCCAAACAGGTTTTAAGATCAAAGATGGTAAACTCCATCTCTCGATGATCGGAGCGATAAGAATCTTCCAGCATCGGGAAATCGTTGGGAAGATCAAAACCTGCACGATCAAGCGCGACGGCGATCAGTGGTACGCATCCTTCAGCGTAGAACTGCCAGACCCGGAGCCGAAGGAGATTAAGACTTCTGTGGGTGTGGATGTTGGAATAACCACACTTGCGACACTATCAGACGGTACAGAGATCGAGAATCCTAAAACATTGGATAAGTACGACTCAAAGTTAAGGAAAGCGCAGAGAGACCTATCCCGGAAAAAGAAAGGATCGAGTAACCGGAATAAGCAGCGGTCGAAGGTTGTGCGGATACACCGGAAGATCAGGAATATCCGCAAAGATCATCTGCACAAAGCGAGCCGGATACTTACAGACACATACGACAGAATCATATTTGAGGACTTGCAGATCAAAAACATGGTCAAGAACCATCATCTTGCAAGATCAATCCATGATGCATCTTGGGGAATATTAATCAGTCTAACGACCTACAAAGCAGAATACGCTGGTGGAGTCGTAGAACTGGTTAATCCGAGAAATACATCAAAACAATGCTCGATTTGTGGTAATATCCAGTCGATGCCACTCTCGCAGAGGACATACCGATGTCCCGACTGTGGGGCGGTCATGGATCGGGATCGTAATGCCGCAATCAACATCAAAAACCGATATGTACCCGCGGACTGCGGGGGATTAACGCCTGTGGAGATGGTTGCATGAGCAACCGCTATGAATCAGGAAGCCCCGTTACTTGTAGCGGGGAGGAAGTCACTATTCTCTTTTACAGTGGTCTCTGCTTTCATGTCTACCTATTTTACTATAAACTTCCTTGACAGCGGGAGTAGCATCAACCGTGGATCGCCCGGGGGTGGATGTTATCGTTTCGCAGCGTTTAAAACGCGTCCCTGAAACGGAATCCCCCAGAACGGATGCCATTTCTCCATCTCCTTTTCGATCGGAAGTTCGTCTTCCATCGCTGATCTCAACCTGAATTCGAGATTGCTATCCCTCTTCCTGTCAGCCAGCGGAGCAAACGGATAGAAAGTCCCCTCCTTGTAATTATAGATCAAATACACGTCTCCAAAGGAAAAAATCGAGCAGAGAAGCCGTTCCTCAAAGCCATGTTCGATGATCGTCTCGCTTATCAGGTGCGTGGTGGTGACAAGGTCCTCGAAGTCCTTGTCGTTTAAGATGACCCAGTTGTAGTTGTACTCGTCCGTCTGGAACTGGCACATAGTCCCGGTTTCAGAGGCGCTGAGCCTTAAAAGTTCCCGGAGATAGTTCTCCAGTTCCGAAAACCGCGATGATTCGATCGGCTTAAAGCAGATTCCGGATACGCCGGTTGGTTTGAAGCCGAGCGCCTCTAAAGATATGTGTGCGGTCGAAAGCGCAAACAATGCTTCGATCTTCGGTTTCCTAAGTTCCGTTCTTCCGAGCAGCGTATCAAATAGTTTCATGCCAGCTCCATCTCTCTGGAGATTTTCTCGAGTGCAGCAATTCTCTTCTTAAGCGGGGGATGTGTGGAGAAGAGTGCCATTATCGAACTCTTGGATATCGTAGGTATAATATAGAATGCGTTCATTCCTTCCGCCTTCCTGATGTCCTCAGTCGGCACCCGATCCATTAAACCGCTGATCTTCATAAGCGCGCTCACGAGATGGGATGGATGACCTGTGATTATGGCGGCTCCGCGATCTGCAGCGAATTCCCGGTATCGGGAGAGCGCACGTATCAGTAGATAACTGACGAGCCACACCGCAATCGATGCGACCCATGCAATCATGATCTGACCGCCTCCGCGCCTGTCCCCGGCAAAGAATATCAGATACCTGACAAGGAAAAACGCTATCGTTGAGAAGAAACTCGCGATGGTCAGAACCATCACGTCCCGGTTCTTCACGTGCGTCAGTTCATGCGCAAGCACAGCAGTTACCTCATTCCGGTCGAGTTTCTGCATGAGTGCTGTGGTGACCGCGACCACTGCTTTTTTGGGGCTTCTGCCAGTCGCGAACGCATTTGGAATACTGCTATCAACGACTGCAACCCTTGGCTTTGGCAGGTCTGCCTCGATGCACAGTCTCGAGACGATCTCGTGCAACCCGGGTTCTTCGCTTTCGGTCACGATGCGGGCGCCTGTGCTGTACAACACCATCCTGTCCGAGTAGTAGTACTGCGCAAATAGCATGACTCCTGCGAAAATAACGATCGTGCCGATAGGTAACCCAAGGTAGGATAATGCCCCTATGAATGCGATGTAAACCGCAAAGAGCAGGAACATCGTCAAGAACATCCTCGTTGCTAATCCATAATCACGCTGCCATCTTTTCATTGCCAATCTCCATTTTTAATCAGTCACTGTTCTCGGCGTACATAATCCTTTCGATATTGGCGTTTTTTAGTTCTGGTCGGCAAAGTTCAAATAATGATAACGCCTCGTAAGAAGTGATGAGACCGGATGAAATCCCCTTATCCGGGTACGGGTGCGCCTCGTCCACGCCCTCGCCTGTCAACCGGATGATGGCGGACTTCGCTCTCGAGTTCAGGGACGGCATCGACATCAATCTCGGGGTGGGGTACGTGAATGAGAGGACGATACCCAGGCGATTGATCGAAGAGGCGCAGAGGGAGGTTCTCGCCCATCCAGAGAAGTACAGGGCGGCACTCAACTACGGCGGCTCAAAGGGATCTGTGAACTTAATCGAGTCGATCAGGCGGTATCATCTCGATAACCGGATCGGTGGAATGGATGAAGAGATACTGGAATCAAAAGAGATCATAATCGGTCCGAATGGCGCAACAAGCCTGCTTGATGGAGTATCGCATCTCGTAAAGCCGGGTATCGTGATAACAACTGACCCGATCTATTACATCTACTGCAATCTCCTTGAAAGGACTGGGTTTCGTGTTTTAGCAGTTCCTGAGGATGAGTATGGGATAAGAACCGATCTGCTGCAGGAATCGATCGAAGAACTCGGCAAGGCGAGGCAGGAGATCAGATTTGTCTATATCGTGACGGTCAACAACCCGACAAGCACGATCCTCACAAACGGGCGCAGGAGAGAACTGGTCCGGATCGCAACAGAACTGTCCCGCGATCTAAATAGAAAGATTCCGATAATATTTGACAAGGCTTATGAAGATCTGATACACGATCCCCTTGCAGAAGCGCCCGAATCAGGATTTCTCTACGACGATCTCGGAATCGTTTACGAGGTAGGAACGCTTTCAAAGGTACTCGCGCCCGCGCTTCGGATCGGCTACATGACCGGAGCCCCGGGCGCGTTCATGCGAGCGATGGTTCAGCGGACGAACGATGTGGGGTTCAGTGCGCCGCTCATCACGCAGGAGATCGCAAGTTACATCATGGATCACCACATAAACGACCAGATCCGGAAGGTCAGGGCTGGGTACCGGGAACGGGCGGTCGCGGTCAGGGGATGGATCGATGATGCGATCGGGGACTTTATTGTGGACATTCGAGGCGGCAGGGCTGGATTTTACTACTATCTGACATTCGAAGAAGGGATCATGACTGATGAGGGATCGTCACTCCACAAATTCCTCTCAAGGACGACAGGAGATCTCCTGATCGACCGCTCTCCTGACGAGAAAAAGCCGCGGGTGCTCTATCTTCCTGGTGAGTTCTGCGTCCATCCGGCGGGCAGTATGGCAGAGGTCGGGAGAAGGCAGATGCGGCTCTCTTATGGGTTTGAAGAACCCGGCAGGATCGAAGACGCGATTAGGTATCTGCGGGCGGGCGTGGATTACGTCAAAGGTGATTCGGACATCACATAGCCCTGCCAGCACCACCGCCCAGCCACAACATGCGAACCGCAACCTTTAAAAATGATCGGTTCGTATATCGCAGTGCCGCCGCATGATGCGGCAGAGGAGGCATTACATGTCACAGAGCAATGGTTTGATAACCGAACGATATGACCCAAAAGGCATGCGTGCGCATGCGTTCCACCTATTTTCATGTGTGACCCTTATAATCACCGGCTGGTACATGGCAAAGCAGTTCAATATGTGTGCGATGGATGCATGGCAGTCCATCCCGTATGAGAGCGTGCGCTTGTTCCACATGTTCGCCGCGCTCATATTCATCATAGCAGTCTGGATATTCACCCTCTACAACCTGCTTACGAGCGGGCATCTCCTTTCGGAGATATTCTTCATACCTGATGCGATCCAGCTGAAGAATATGATTCTCAGTCTCTTTGGTAAGGCGGAGTATCCACGATACGTCGTCGTCGATCAAGAGACCGGACACTACAAAAACAAGCTGCACCCGGCAATCAAGCTGATGGTGATACCAGAGAACATCGCTATAGTCCTGGTCGTGGCAACCGGAGTGATCATGTACGCTCCTGAGTATGCGTTCTGGCATACGTATATTGAACCTGTGATCCTCTCTTACATTGGATACATCTCTCCGTGGTTCAACATGTCCCCGATCGGATTTGTACGCACGGTTCACCTGTGGGCGATGTACTGGTTCATAGTCGAACTCGCGCTGCACTTCGGATTGCTTGGACTGGATCCGAGAACCACGAAGTACTTCAATGCGGTATTCGTAAACGGCACGGAAGAGATGGACAAGTACACCGAGATCATAAGAGCACCACACAAAGAGAAGCCAGTTGGGAAAGGAAAACATCATCCACTGGTCGTTGTGAAGTGAAAATAAGAGGAAAAGCATGGATATTCGGGGATGACATCGATACCGATGCGATAATCCCCGGCAAATACCTGCGCACCACCGATATGCAGGTATTTGCCGATCACGTGCTCGAGGGTATCGATCCCGGATTTGCAAGGAATGTTAGGCGCGGCGATATCATCGTCGCCGGCATGAATTTTGGATGCGGCTCATCGAGAGAGCAAGCAGTACTCGCAATCAAACATGCAGGGGTGGGTTGCGTTGTGGCGGCATCCTTTGCGCGCATCTTCTTTCGAAATGCCATAAACATAGGGCTTCCACTGATCGAGACCGGAACGGTGGTTCCCTGCAACGAAGGGGACGTGGTTGAGATCGATATCGAAGACGGAACGGTAACCGCGGGAGGTCGTGAGTACACCGGGACGAAGATGCCGGATTTCCTGCTCGAGATCCTGATGGATGGCGGTCTCGTCGCGCACCGCAAGAAACAGTCGGCAAAGGAGCGGTTCGGCAGGCGGTCAGGCGCGTACTCGAAGAGCAGCATCCTCTCTGATAAGGATCACCTGAACCTGATCGTTGACCTGACAGCGCCCGGGGGGTCTGACAAGGTGCTGGATGTGGCGACAGGAAACGGATTTCTTGCGTTTGAGTTCGCAAAACGGGTTTCCGATGTCATTGGCTGCGACATGACTCGGGATATGCTTCGGGTCGCTGAGCGCATACAGGGAGAGCAGGGGATTGATAATCTCGATTTCAGGGTAATGGATGCGGAATCGCTCGAATTCGAGGACGAGTCGTTTGATATCGTATCATGCAGGTTCGCATTTCACCATTTCACATATCCCGGAAAGGCGGTATCAGAGATGGCTCGCGTCTGCAAAACCGGCGGGAAGATCGTGCTCGTGGACGGACTCTCTTCAGAGGATGCCGCAAAGGGTGAATACCACAACAGAATCGAGCAACTCCGTGATCCGTCCCATGTCCGCCTCTATTCAGAGCCAGAACTGGTAGGGATGCTTGAGGCTGCTGGGCTTAAGATCATACATGCGAGAAACTGGGATGCCGACTTCTACTTCGATGAGTGGATAAAGATCGCAGATCCCGGTGAAGAGACCGCCAGAGAGGTCAGGCGCATGATGGATGATTCAGTCGAGGATGATAAAACCGATCTCAGGGTTCGCTTTGATGATGATGGAAGACTTCTTTTTACGTATTCTACAGTGATTCTGGTGGCTGAGAAAGAGCGATCTCGCTCGCATTCGCGATCACAGGATAAGCGTCCAGAACATCGAGGGCGAAGCTAACGAGATTAAGTTCCCGCGATATAGCCGAGAAGCGTTTCTGATCACTTCGAGTGTTATCGGATCTACCGATCGGACATAGAAAAAGTTAGATTGCAGGTCGTTTGCCACGAACCAGAATGAGATCGATCCGACCCATACCGCGCCAACTAAAATAGCCGGGGCACTACCGGATGCCTTCCTCGGTCTCGCCGATTCAGACACCCGGCGTATCCGCGGGTATAATGATACCTCGCTCTACTCGCTCACAAAGTCGCTCGGCTTTGGAATCCCTGGCTTCAAGCCCTTTCGCGTCCTGATCTGCGAAACGATCTCCGGAAGCAGGTTCTTTGGAAGCGACTCAAAGCCTGCAAACTCGGTGCTCCAGAGCGCTCTGCCTTCGGTTGCAGACCTGAGATCGCCTGCAAACCCGAATAACTCGGCGACCGGCGTCTTCGCTTCGATATCTGTGACATCGCCTTCCTGCGTCATGTTCAGTATCGCGCCTCTCCGACCCTGGATCTCTGATATCGCGCCGCCCATGTAGTCCTGCGGCACCTGGATAAATACCTTCTGGAACGGTTCGAGCAGCGTCACGTCTGCCATCAGGATCGCTGCCTGAATTGCCTGCCTGACTGCCGGGATCACCTGCGCGGGACCGCGGTGTACGGCATCCTCATGGAGCTTGACATCGATCAGCCTCAGCTTGAGACCCTGACACGGCTCTCTCGACATCGGTCCGGCAATGGTCGCCTCCTCGAATCCCTCGATGATCAGTTCCATCGTCTCGCGGAGATACTGGACACCCTTGGTCATATCGATAAAGACGTTCGATTCCGAGATTGCGGAGAAGCTCTTTGCCTCATCCTTGTTCATGCCGATCTCCAGCAGCTTATCCCGCCGCTCAATCTTGTCCATCCTCATGCTGATCTCGCCGGATTTGATCATATCGACGAGCTCCGGTTCGAGCGGCGAAACCTCGATGTAGAACCTGTTATGCCTGTTCGGTGACTTCCCTTCGACCGGTCCTGCACTACCCCTCACAGTCTCGCGGTATGCCACGATCGGCTCGGACGTGGTGATCTCGACACCCTTATCACGCTCGATCCGGTGGGCTACGACCTCGAGATGCAGTTCTCCCATCCCTGCGAGCAGGTGTTCACCAGTCTCCTCATCGATCTTGACCTGCAGCGTCGGATCCTCCTTCGAGACCTGCCTTAAAACCTCGACCAGTTTCGGGAGGTCTCGCATGTGCTTTGCCTCGACCGCAACTGTGACCACTGGCTCGCTTGCGTGTGTGATCATCTCGAACGGATACATATCCCGAAGCGTCGTTGCAGTGCTTCCGACGATCGCATTCTTAAGCCCCGTCACCGCTGCAATATTCCCTGCCGGGATCTTCTCGACCTCAACCCGCTCTGGTCCCATAAAGACCCCGACCTGCTGGATCCGGTCGGTGGCTGATGTGCCTGATATATGTAGTTCCTGACCGCGGACGAGCGTTCCACTAAAGAGCCTGCCTGTCGCAATCTCGCCTGCATGGGGATCTCTCGTGATCTTCGTGACCATGAGCGCAGTTTCGCCATTCGGATCGCACGAAGCCATCTGCTCCCCGATCTCGGAATCCGCATCGCCATGCCAGATCACAGGAACCCGTCGCTTCTGGGATACGAGCGGGTCTGGCAGATGCTTAATGATCATATCGTTTAATACTTCATGGAGCGGGCACCTCTCCGCAAGCTCCTTCATATTATTATCTTTACAATAATTATATACATCTATGAAACCTATATTACTCTTCTTCATGTAGGTAACGCTTATCGCCCAGTTGTACAACGCTGATCCGAATGCCACGGTTCCGTTTGCCGCATCGAGCCGCCATTCCTTGTATTTCTCCTCGCTCATACCTTTGATGAGTTTATTCACATTATCGATCACTTTCCCGAGTTTGATCTGCATCGTCTCAGGATCGACCTGGAGTTCGTTGATCAGCCGATCGACCTTGTTCACGAAGAGAACCGGCGCGACATTCTCCTTGAGTGCCTGCCTAAGCACGGTCTCTGTCTGTGGCATCGCGCCCTCGACCGCATCGACCACGACGACCGCACCATCAACAGCGCGCATCGCTCGTGTGACATCGCCTCCGAAGTCCACGTGACCTGGAGTGTCTATGAGATTGATCAGGTATTCCTTGTCCTCAAACTCGTGCACCATCGAGACGTTTGCGGCATCGATCGTGATGCCTCGCTCCTGCTCTTCCTCATCCGAATCCATGAAGAGCTGCGTGCCTGCAAGTTCCTTCGAGATCATGCCAGCGCCCGCAAGCAGATTATCCGTGAGTGTGGTTTTGCCGTGATCGATATGCGCAACTATACCGATGTTTCTGATGTTTTCGGGTTGACTCATCAGTTCCCGAACACGTTCGACCATTTTTTTCTTTACGCCCATATATTGTACCTCTAATTAAAATTATTAGATCGCAAACGTTTATTGATTTCTGTAGTCTTAAGGGTTGTCACGCATCAGCAGCATCCGTATCGCGAGATGCGCGGCATTCCTGCCGCTATCGATCCCGACACATGCTACTGGAACTCCCGGCGGCATCTGCGCAATCGAGAGCAGCGCATCAAGCCCGCCGAGCTTCTTGCTGACCGGAACCCCGATAACCGGCTTACCTGTCCTTGCAGCAACAACACCGGGCAGCGCTGCCGACAATCCTGCAATCGCAATAAATACCAGCGCATCACTTTCCCTGACATAATCGTCCAGTTTTTCAGGATTTCGATGCGCAGAGATGATCTGGAGATCGTAGTCGTAACCACTCCCGTCCAGAACCCCGGTTACCTGATCAGCGATATCCACATCGGATTCTGACCCCAGAATTATCGCAATTTTTGGCATTATGGCAAGTTTCCTTCGCCGCTCAGTTCATGCTGACGTTCGATGTTCATCCGGATCAAAATCTCATAGATCTGCTTGATCGAACCGACATCGAGATTCAGTTCGGTTGCGTAATCGGTGGCTCGATTCAACACGACCTGTTCCTGTCCCTTGTCCGTTATACTCTTCCCATCCGCTTTTTTTAACTCCAGAACCGTGCTTGCAAGATCAGTACGGTCGGCGATCAAATTCAATATCTCCTTATCGATTGTTTCAATTTTTTCTCTGATATCCAACAGTTCCATGCTATCGCCTCGTTTGTATTATCCTTGTTGATACTCTATTTTAGTATATCTCTGCCGTACGTATGAAGTTTTGCTCTTCCATAAGCTACACTCGGACGCGGGATTCGGGGGCAGTCGTTCACCCCAAGTATTAACACTTTGGCGCGCTGATCATAGCTCATGACCGACCCTCAGATTCCTTCACTCATCGCCGCATTCGGCGCCGGAGTCTTAAGCGTGTTGTCGCCGTGCGTGCTCCCGCTGCTGCCCGCGATCATGGCGTACTCCTCCGAACGAGGTAAACTGCGCCCTCTTGCGATTGTAATCGGACTCTGCATCTCTTTCACAGCGATGGGCGTGATATTCTCGGCATTTGGCTCTACTGTCTATGCGTATCGCGGATATATGGAGACGATCGCCGAGATCACGATCATCGCGCTTGGGATTGTCATGCTCTTCGATCTGCCAGTGTTTGACAGGTTAAGTGCACTTGCGCCACAACTTACGCCGCAGAGTACACGAGGAGAGGGTCTTTTTGGGGGTCTGCTGCTCGGGCTATCGCTCGGAATCGTCTGGATTCCGTGCATCGGACCGCTGATCGGAAGCGTCCTGATGTCAGTCATACCCGAAGGCGACGTTCTGTACGGCGGGACTGTGCTGTTCATCTATTCGCTCGGGCTCGCAATCCCGATGCTTGGAATCGCGTATGCAACCAGCGCACTGACCCGGCAGGTGCGGGGACTATCGCGGCACAGCATGATCATCAGAAGAATCGCAGGGGGTGTGCTGATTATAGTCGGGCTCGGGATGGTGCTCGGGGTGTATAACCTCTTCTGGGGGTGGGTTGTGGACGCCATCTACACGCTCCGAGCGGATCTGTCAGGGATTATAGCTCCCCTGACCTGATGCGGAGGGGGAACGGAACTTGAAAAAATGGATACTTACCTTGGTAATTGTCCCCATCGCCGCGTTATCGCTGCTATTTGTGTTTCATGGCATATTTGACCCTGTTCGCGATATCCCGGATCCGTATTACCGGGACACAGGACACAATGTCGCCGATAGATCCGAACTGATACATATCCTGCCACTCTTTACGGACACGTATCAGGAAGATTATTTCGACTGCTCAGAGATGTCTGCGTTTATGGAGTGGTATCTTGAAGGGCACGGCGTCGATACCGTGATCGTCACCGGAGAGCGGAATCAGCCGCACAACATCTCTGCCGGGGGATTCGAGTACGAAAAAGGTGCTGGAGATCATGCGTGGATCATATCGAATGTATCAGGGGGGAGAGTTCTCATCGAGCCGACTCTTGCACGCGTCGTTCCAAAATCACTTGAGAGATATTATTTCGCTGATAAAACATACAATGATATTTATGATGCCGTGGGGTCCAGCAGGTCTGTTGCGGAGTACGACTGGTGGGCAGTGGTGGATATCGATTCTCCGGTGCCGTTTAAAACCCCGGTTTCATTGCCTGCATCAACAGAGCTGGAAACGGATATATTCGATCTGGTGAACACGGAACGCGAGGAGGATGGACTTTCGGCTCTGGAACAGAACGATGAGATCTCAGAAGTTGCTCGCACGAATAGCCGCGATCTCGCAGCGCGCGGAGACCCCGGTGATGGTGACGAGTTGGGCGACTTATTAAAGAAAAGCGGGATATATTATTTCGATATCTCTGTCGAACAGACTCTTTCGGTCCCGGGACCGGTCTACGACTACGAAGAGTTCTTACAAACATGCCTTGACGCATGGGCGCATGGCGAATCCGGAGAAGATATTGAAGCATCGGATCTCGATGAATCCGGGATAGGCGTGGCGGTCGACCCCGACGGGAACGTATATGTAACCCAGGCCTCGATCAGGAGAATCCACTGCGGTTACAAGGGCGCGCCCTGCTGCAAGGAGCAAGGTTATTATCCATGGTGCTATAAACCATGGGAATGCAATCGAGGAATATGCGAATAATAAACAGGTAGGCTTATCATGGCGATCCGGGACATAAAACCAACTCGATCCGAACTCATAGAACTGAAAAAGAAGATCAAACTCGCAGGGAGTGGGCACAAGCTGCTGAAGATGAAGCGCGACGGTCTCATTCTGGAGTTTTTTGAGCTGCTTCATAGGGCGAAGAATGTTAGATCCGAACTCGATTCTGCTTATACGCTTGCGAACGAGAAGATAGGGCTTGCAAAGGCGGTAGAGGGCGCGGTTGCAATAAAATCGATCGCATTCGCACTCAAGGATGTTCCGCATATCGAACTCGAGAGCAAGAACGTGATGGGCGTGGTGGTTCCGAAGATTGAATCCTCCCAGGTACAAAAAGATCTCTGCGAGCGTGGCTACGGCATCATAGGGACGAGTTCATGCCTCGATGAGGCGGTCGAGTCGCATGAGGCACTCGTTGAAAAGATAATCGTTGCTGCCGAGATCGAGACCGCGATAAAGAAACTGCTCGACGACATCGAACGGACCAAGCGGAGGGTCAACGCGCTCGAGTTCAAGGTGATTCCTGAACTAACCGAGGCAGAGCGGTTCATCGAACTGCGCCTCGAAGAGATGGAGCGCGAAAACACCTTCCGGCTGAAGCGGATCAAGGCATGATCGATGCGAATGATCCTGAACTTCGGGGAGGGCTACTCAAGTGGGCATGGATCATCTCGATCGCCATGCTCGTACTTGGATACGTCCTTATGTATCTTCTGATTACTGGCAGAATCGAACTCAGGTGATCGTCACTTCCGCTGTATCCGTAGCTGTCCTGCCGCTTGCATCCGTGACAACAAATGTGATTCTGTGCGTGCCATTCGAGAGTTCCAGATCAAACGAACTTGCATCCCCGATCTGCCCGTCTATACTAGACCGCCAGTCATACTTGATCGGTGGGATGCCGCCGTTTACCGTGCATGAGAAACGACCATCCCCTACCGATATCGATGAGTCGATCGTGCGCAAGCCATCGTAACAATCTGCTCCGCCTTCGCTCCACCATACCCTGCCGCTGCCGAGTTCGAGCGTAGACCCTTCCTTCGTATGCTCAATCCATGTTGTGTTATTCCGCTGGAACAGATACAGCATATCCCCCGACGGTATGATCTGGCTCTTGATCATCCAGATTTCATCAGGCGACTTGCTTGCAAACGATTCCCAGCGCGAGTCTGCGGCATCGTAACGGTACACAATTCGGTCACCAAAGATGTCTTCGCCGAAACTCGCCTCATATACTAGCCAGAGATCGGTTTCACGATCATAGCAGCTCGCGTACCGATCATCGAACCATATAAGATCGCTATCGAGTATCGCAGGCTCGGTTTCAAGTTCGGCGTGGGCGCTGGTCAGCTCAATCCCAGGTTCTGCCGGCGGCAGCGACTCACTTTCACCCATGTCCTGCTCGCCGGATTCATTGCCCGCAGCCGGCTCTTCATCATCGAAGACGTCCCATACCGACGCGCTTTCCGGCGTGGGAGTCGGGGCTACGTAGTTACCATCCCCGCCCTGCTGCGATAACCGGTCTTTAATCCCGACCCCCAGGACCACAGCGGATACAAGGACCAGGATCAGAATAAATGCGGTTCTCTTTGTTATTTTTAATTCTTTCTTCATCGTTTACCCCCGAGTACCAAGTATCATTTTAATCCGTATCGTATTAACCTTATTGGACGGGCTCATCCTGCCCCTGCCCCTTCTGGTAGACGACCTTGCCTCCGTACTCGATCCGCCGTATCCGGTGGTACGGGATGCTGGAGCTGTTTTCGAGCGTGAAGAACGAATTGCCAAGACTTGTGATCTCAGAGCCCCTAACGATCCGGGTATCATCGGGCGCGCCCCTGTGCAGGTAGTAGATCGTGCATTCGTGCATCTGGTAGCCGCGCCACTTGATCTCATTTAAGACGTCTTTCGGACGTTTCGACCGGATATTTATTGCAGGCACACCAATCGCTTTATCCCTCTTACCGTATATTTAATTCTACGATAACGGAGCAGGCACCATGCTGTCAGAGATACAGGAATTCATAACCACACATTACGTGGATCCGATCGTGACCGATTCCGGGTACAACATAGTAAACACTCTCACGTGGGCGATGGTGCTCGTTCTCTGTGTCTATGCCCTCCATTCGCTTAAGGTTTTCAAACGTTTGGGTGTTACGATCGACCAGCGTTTTGTCATAGGGGTAGTCTGCTACGTCCTGTTCGGATCGAGTCTTCGCGTTCTTGAGGATGCCGATATCTTTGCCCCTCCGCTCAAATACATCTTTATAACTCCAAATATATATTTTGCTGTGTTCGCCATTACGATGGTATCACTTCTTCTATCGCTTCGTATTTATAAAGAGCGATACTATATATCATTCGCCGTCATCGGACTCGGTCTTACGTCCTTGAATTTCGGTGTGCTGTTCTGGAGTGAAGGCATCGCGCATCCTCTGGAAGCACTGCTCATAGTGGCGCTCACTGTGTTAATCGCCGCATCGATCTATGTGGGTGCGGGGTTCGCAAAGATCGAATTTTTGCGCGGCAGGTTTAATATAGCAATTCTTGGAGCGCATCTGCTTGACGCATCCTCGACAACAGTTGCCATCGACGTTCTTACGGGTTATTCTGGTAAGCACGTGGTTGAGAATTACTTAATCGATCTCACAGGCACCGGTGCTGTGATGTATCCACTCAAACTGCTACTGTTAATTCCAATGCTCTATCTAATCGATAGCGAGTTTGATGAGATCGAACTGCGCGATCTGCTGAAACTTGTAGTTCTCGTGCTCGGATTAGCTCCGGGGTGTAGAAACACGATTCTGATCCTCTTTGGGGCGTGATCGGGATGCTTAAGAAGTGCATCATACTCGTGACAGTGATCTTTGTGGTCTCGGTGATATCAGGATGCCTGTATGCGGTCTCGAATCCGTATGAATCCGCAAGGGTTATGCAGGAACTATCCGATGAACTTGGCTGGATCATGGATCTGGACCCGGTCCTGATCTTATTTGCTATATTTCTAAATAATGCAATCAAGAGTTTTCTTGCAATCGTGCTTGGGACACTCGTGATCGTTCCGATCATGTTCATCGTGTTTAACGGATACATTCTCGGCATCGTTATGTGCGAGTCTGCACGCATAGAAGGTCCTCTGTACGTTGCAGCAGCGATCCTGCCGCACGGCATAATCGAACTTCCGATGATTATCTTAAGCGCTGCTCTCGGAACGCGTATTGGAATGATGGTGCTGCTCCGGATAAGCGGCAAGATATCCACTGAAGAGATTCTATCCCCGCTTAAGTGGTCGATATCCTACTATTTCAGATGGATTCTCCCACTCCTGTTCGTAGCAGCCGTAATCGAGACGTTCATCACGCCTGCCGTGCTGTGGATTCTGGGGTGATGCGTCGCTCCGAAAGTCCGATTGCGAATTTAAGCATCACGGGAGAGACTATAACCGAGACTGCAACCATCAGGACGATCGCAGAGAAGATCTCATCCCCGATGATGCCCATACTCCTGCCAGCCGATATCACCACAAGTTCGATGCCCGCTCTCGGCATCACTCCGACACCGAAGATCAGACTGTCGTAGGAGTCGAAACCCGCGATCCGCGACCCTATAAATCCTCCGATAAGTTTTCCTGAGAGTGCCATCACGATTACGAGGAGTGCGAAGAGTCCTGCCGCCTGTATCGCAGCCGGATCGACAGATAGCCCGATGAACGCAAAGAAGATCGGTATGAATATCCCGTAAGCGATGCCGGAAACCTTGCTCTGAACATCCTCGATCTTCGCAAGCGGCACACTCGACAGACATGCCCCGCCGATGAATGCCCCGATCACCGCATGAAGACCGAACGCTTCGGCAAGGTATGCAGAGAATAGTGCGATCATGACCACAAACGCAAAGATCGACTCCTTCACGCGCATCCGGTGTATGTACGTAAACAGCACCGGAAAGACTACACGCCCGAGGACTGCCATGATGGCTATGAAGCCGATCATCTTGCCTGCTATGACCAGTATCTCCATGCCTGCTGGTATCTGCTGGTAGGTCGCTATGGAGATCACCACCGAGAGCATGAAAATTCCGATGAGGTCATCAAGGATTGCAGATGCAAGCATCGTCGAGCCGATCTTCTTTGATAGATAGTCGAGATCGATCAGCGTCCTTACCGACACGCCGATGCTGGTTATGCTGAATGCAACCCCCAGGAAGAGACGTGCCATCTGTGAGAAATCGAATATGGCGCCGAGCAGAAACCCAAAGCCGAATGCAACCAGCACCTGCGATATGGTCGGGATCAGCGCCATCCTCGATGCCGTCTTCAGTTCTCGCAGGTTGATCTCCTTGTATCCGGCAGTGAACAATAGGAATATGGCGCCGAGTTCACTGAAGAATAGCAGCGCCTCGTTATCAGGACGCAGGAAGAGTAGTCCGAAGACGATGCCTGCGACGATCTCGCCAAGGATGCTCGGAAAACCTGCCCGCTCGACCAGTTCCCCAAATACCTTTGCCAGAAATAGGATCAGGAGAAGCGCCAGTAGTGCGTGCATGTTTCAGTCTCTTCGTTTGCAGATCTCATTGACGATGTCCCTCTTTGATAGAATGCCGATGAGTTTTCCGGAATCGACCACGCAGACGCGATCGACACGATGCCTGAGCATCAGGTCCGCGGTTTCGGATAGACTGGTATCAGGGGAGACGGTTACCGGATATGGCATCATGATCCCGCTTGCGTCATCGCCAAGTGCCCGTACTGCTGACAGATGCGTATGTCCTGACGCAGGTATCCGGCCAAACAGCAGGATCTCCAGAACGATATCCTCGCTGATGATTCCTGAGAGTTCACCGGTTTCCGTTACGACCGGATAGCTGTGGTAGTGATGCTCCCCAAATAACCCGAGCAGATCCTCGATTGTGGTCTCCTCGATGACGGTCACAACGTCCCGTGTCATGATCTCGGCTACACTAATCTTTGCATAATCCACTGCCATTGTTTGGGGATCGTTCGTAATTCTACTAATAGATTTTCATGGGGCGACTTGACCGTCCCTGACACTTGACAAGAAGCCAAATCACAGGTACTATATCGCCCCAACAAACCGCGGCAGACCCGGAGGATCTAATTCATACGAACGCGTCCTTCACCTTTCCGAATATCCCCTTATGCTTCTTTTCACCTTTGGTTGGGGTTTTATCCTCTATACCCCGTAGTTCGGTGAGCAGTTCCCGTTCCCGTGCGGAGAGGCGTGTTGGAACAACGACCCCGACTTTCACGAGTTGGTCTCCTTTCCCGAGCCCGTGGAGTTTTGGCATCCCCTTGCCGCGCAGACGGAGGGTCGAACCGGAATGAGTGCCTGCAGGAATCTTCATCCGCACGTCGCCGTGCAGTGTCGGCACTAGAACCTCGTCGCCGAGTGCAGCCTGCGTGAAACGGATCGGCAGTTCATACAGGATGTTATTCCCGTCGCGCTTGAATGCCGGATGCGGATCGATATGCACGAAGATGTACAGGTCTCCGGGGGGACCGCCTCTCACCCCTGCATCTCCTTCGCCCCGGTGGGGTATCCGATCTCCTGACCCGATGCCAGCCGGAATACGGATCGAGAGCGTCCTGGGGCGGCGTACCCTGCCTCTGCCGTTGCAGGAACTGCACGGGGATTCGATGATCTTGCCTGTGCCGCTACAGTGTGGGCACGGGGTGGATGTGATGAACTGCCCAAATGGCGTACGCCTCGCTTGACTGATCTGCCCGGTGCCGTGGCAGTGCGTGCAGGTCTTCGAAGTTGTGCCGGGTTTTGCGCCAGTTCCCTTGCAGACATCGCACGTTCCTGTGTGCATCACCTCTGCCTTCTTCTCGATGCCTGTTGCAGCATCCTCAAGCGATATGCGCAGGTCATACCTCAGATCCGAACCGCGCTCCGGACCCCGTCGCGCACCGCCGCCACCAAAGAAAGCCTCGAAGACGCTTCTGCCCCCGCCTGCACCGCCGCCACCAAACCCTCTGAAGATGTCTTCGAAGTTGGTACTCCCGAAGATGTCTTCCTGTGTGTACTGCGCATCGATACCGGCATGCCCGAACCGGTCGTACTGTTTCCGCTTTTCAGGATCAGACAACACCCCGTACGCCTCTGAGATCTCTTTAAACTTATCTTCTGCTTCTGGCTCTTTATTTCTGTCAGGGTGATACTGCATCGCCAGTTTCCGGTATGCTTTCTTGATCTCGTTCTCATTAGCGTCCTTCTGGACCCCGATGATCTCATAATAGTCCTTCTTCGTGGGCATGTGACCTGCTACCTCTCTTCAAGATTATACGGTATGAAAGTACGTTAAATTAACTGTTGTGTTCTGCTGTGTTTCCGCGTGGTTTACTTTCAGAAGAGTCAGATTCCAGCCCTGATAAGGGACGGCAGGCACGAAAGCGCGGAGACTGGCTTTCTTCGCAGCATAAACCGCATGACCCGAAACGCCTTTGAGGTCGGCGAGCCGGTTCCGACAATCTGCCCAACATTCTCGCCAGCAAACAGACCAACCAGCCGGTCGATCTCCGCATCATCCATCTTCCGCAGGGCTTCGAGGGCAGACCGCCCGAGCCGGTACTCGCTTCCAAATTCCTTCCCCCAGAGGCGCGGGTATTCTGATAACGCCTTCGCAGACGTCTTCGATGATGCTATCGCCTTTGCTGCCACCGATCCGCAGATCTCGCCTGCACGCATCCCGTAACCGATTCCGGACTGCCCTGCTGCGCCGCCTGTGACCATGATTCCTGCCGATACGATCTTATCCGGGATGGTTGCGATCGGATCGCCGCCTGTATACTTCTTGATGATCCTCAGATCGGATATATTCTTTTGTTTCTTGAATCGCTCCAGCCACAAATCAAAGAATCTCGAAACGTCTTGCCCGTGCCTCCGCACAAACACCCCGAGATTCGCACGATCGCCGCCGCCTGGCGAGTATGTCGCCTTCCAGCCAGGAGCGATGCTCCCGACATGGTACTCGAAAAAGTCGGGTTCGCCGATCCCGTCCGCTTCCACCTCTGCTTCGACCGCCCATGCGATATCGTGCGGATACTTTGTCGGATGCAGCCCGGCAAGCGCGGACAACTGGGAAGAGATGCCGTCTGCGATTATCACGATATCTGACGTGAATGTCCGGTCAGAGGTGCTGGTCTGGATCTTTTTATTCTTTTTGATGATGTTATGAGCGGTAACGCCTGTGCGGATATCCACGTTCTGCCCTATCAGCTCTCTGGCGTGATATTCATCGAATTTTTTCCGGTCGATGATGTACCCGGGCGCATCGACAACGATCCTGCTGCCGCTTGGCGATACGATCTCAGCGCCGGTCATCTCCCGGATCACATACTCTGAGTGGACGATCTCGCTCGTTTTATCAAACATACCCTGGAAGAACGTGTTTGCCGGATGCGGAGGATCGCCGATACCACTTTTTCGCTCAATTAAGGTCACATCGATATCCTGTGCAGAAGCAGCAAGTGCTGCGCTTATACCTGCCGGGCTTGCCCCGATCACGAGAACGTCCGCGTCACGATTCATCCCTGTACCCCTCCTTGTCTGCATACTGTTCGATCAGGTCTGCGAGTCTCGAACCGCGCTCGTACCAGCGGTCGTGTATGTACTGCGGGTATATCGGGAGGCGCTCCTTGAGGCGGATCCCGCCGAGTTTCCCTGCCAGTTCGGATATCTGGGGCCACTTCGCCTCCGGATTGATCCAGTCGATGGTGTACGGCGATATACCGCCGAGATCTGATGCCCCGCACCTGATCAGGTCATAAAATCCGGTAAGGTTCGGCGGCACCTGTATCGCAACGTCCTCCGGCAGAATCTCTCGTGCCAGCGACACCGTCTCCATCATCTCATGGTGCGTTGGCTCAGGAAAACCTGCCATC
>JAUWGA010000123.1 GCA_030606635.1 Methanosarcinales archaeon | reverse complement strand
GGACGGAGTCGACCCGTCACGCGGCTTCGATCGCACCCATATACAGCGAATTGTAAAGGACGTGATGGAGGTACCAGAATGACCGTAACAGCAGATAGTATCGAGAAGAGTGTAAGCACGCTCTCATTGCCGCCAAAGATCAGGGATACCCTGCGCGAGGAGCTCGTGGAAGTCAAACCGACCAGGAAACAACTGGATGGGATCATCGACCATGTTATGAGCGGGTATGCGTCTGCTTGCATCGAGCCGTGTGATCCTGTCGGCGTGGTCGCCGCGCAGTCGATAGGCGAACCCGGTACACAGATGACGATGCGTACCTTCCATTATGCCGGTGTCGCCGAGATCAACGTAACGCTCGGGCTCCCGAGGTTGATCGAGATCCTTGATGCACGAAAGAATCCGAGTACACCGGTGATGACCGTGTATCTGAGAGACGGCGCAAGCAAAAAGAAAGCCCATGATGTTGCATGGGAGCTCCAGAAGACGACCATCGCAGATCTGGGCGGAATTATTACAGACCGCGCAAATTTGGTGATCTTAATCGAAGTGGATGAGGATACCCTGTATGAACGAGACCTGACACTATCCGACATCATCGAAAAACTCGAAGCCAAACTAAAGATTCCGATCGAGGTGGAGGGGTACACGCTCAGCCTCAGTCCGAAGGAGTCCAATCTTGGTTCTCTGGTTCAGTTGGGCAGGAATCTTAAGAAAGTACTGATCAAAGGCATTGAGGCGATCCCAAGGGTGGTTATACAGAAGGAAGGTTCTGAATACGTGCTCTATACCGAAGGCACGGCACTTCAGGAGATTTTCGATATCGAGGGCGTCGACCCTGCCCGAACGACCTCCAACCACCCAGGCGAGATGTGCGAGGTCTTCGGGATCGAGGCTGCCAGAAACTCAATTGTAAAGGAGATCATGGAGACCCTGCGCGAACAGGGGTTAAACGTGGATGTAAAACACATCATGCTTGCAGCAGACATGATGACCTGTGACGGGGCGGTCAAGCAGATCGGAAGGCACGGACTATCAGGCGAGAAGGCAAGCATCCTCGCTCGGGCTGCATTCGAGGTGACCGTGAATCACCTGATCGATGCGGGCATACGCGGTGACATCGATGAGTTAAAGGGCGTCACCGAGAACGTAATCGTCGGGCAGCCGATTAATCTCGGAACCGGGGATGTGAACCTGGTCGCAAAGCCGCCTGCGTGAGCTCATAGTTCCATTTCAGGTCCGCGCGACATTCTCGCTCCCACACTGTGGGCAGGTGACCGGAATGAAGTTCGGATCTGCTTGGAACGTGAACCCGCACACACCACATACGAAGTAGACCAGTGATTGATCAATATCGTCCATATAGATTATTATTGTGTAGTGGTATATAAATATTGTTATCGGGGCGGACGTTCATGACCCGCCGCCGCACCCAAGCGTTTAATATATCAGGTGCCGCATCAACTTTCATGGAACCATGCAGGGCATGCTACAAACAATGTGGAACAACACGGTTATGCAAGAACGAACCCCTGCCGCTCGGGGCGGTCGATTTCGAATTGATGGAAGGATTCGAGTACTCGATGGCTGAATGGATGGCTTACCTGTAAATATGAATAAACGTACGATACTCTACCTGATAACTGCTATAGTCCTGATCGCGGCGACCTACATGGTCTTCACGAGCCCAGCAATCAACCCTGGTGAACGCCCGCCGCTATTGGGCGATGATGAATGGCAAAACCAGATCCAGAGTTACAGGATATTCTATTTCCATGTCCCGCTCGCATGGGTTTCATATCTGGCGTTCTTCCTGGTATTCGTAGCAAGCATCAGGTACCTCCAAACATCTCATATAAAATGGGATGTCTATGCGGCATCTTCTGCTGAAATTGGCGCTGTTTTCTGCGCTCTCAATCTCCTAAGCGGTATGCTGTGGGCAAAGGGAGCATGGGGGATCTACTGGGACTGGACTCCACGCCTTACCTTTCAACTCATCTTGTTTTTGCTGTATGTATCGTACATAACATTGCGGCGTGCGATGGAGTCAGAGAGCCGTGCACGTTCATCATCAGTATTCGGAATCATCGCATTCGCAGCGGTTCCGATGAGTTACCTCTCGATCAAACTCTGGCCTCCGTTGTATCATCCCGACCTGACCGGTGAGGGTGGCGGCATCGATAGCCCGATCATCGTGTACACGCTCCTCATTAATATATTAGCATACACATTATTATACCTCTCGCTGCTCACTATCAGGATGGATAATGAACGCGCTCTTGCCGAATCCGCATCTTCTCGTAATCCTTAATTACAACCGCGCTTAAGTCTCTACCATGCCAGTAATCACCCTCTATTACACCGATCTTGAGAATCTGATCGGGGCGGATCGGGATACGATACTCGACCGCATCCCGATGATCGGTGCCGACATCGAGCGCGTATATGACGATTACGTGGATATCGAGTTCTTTCCTGACCGCCCTGACCTATACAGCGTCGAAGGCGTAGCCCGGGCTATGCGCGGTTTTCTCGATATCGAAACAGGCATTCCTGAGTACGAGGTCGGGCAGTCGGGGATTACGATCGCATCCGATAACGAGATCGGAAAGATACGCCCGCATCTTGCGTGTGCGGTGGTAAAGGGTGTCAAATTCACCCCATACTCCATAGAGTCGCTGATGAGCCTGCAAGAGGATCTGCACTGGGGAATCGGGCGCAACCGCTCGAAGGTATCGATCGGTGTTCACGATCTCGACTATGTGACGCCGCCGTTTGAGTACATCGCAGCAGACCCTTCCTTCGAATTCATCCCTCTCGATTTCGATGTCCCGATGTCGATGGACGAGATTCTCACAGAGCATCCGAAAGGGGTCAAATTCGCAACCCTCGTCGAAAAATTCGATAAATATCCTCTTATTCTCGATTCTCTCGGAAACGTGCTGTCATTTCCGCCGATCATCAACGGGACATTGACTCGCGTGAGGGCTGAAACTGAAGATATATTCATCGAGGTTACCGGCACGGACAAATCAGTATCTGTTGCATTAAACATCGTGACGACCGCACTCGCTGAACGCGGCGGGAAGATTGAGTCTGTAAAGATTGAGGCGCCTGATACCGGATGCACGACACCGAACCTCAATCCCGTGACACGCCGGATCGCGGTTGGGGATGCACACGCTCTGCTCGGGCTTACTATTAGCCGCGACCAGATCATGCAGTGCCTCAGGAGGATGCGCTTTGGGGCGGTACCCCTTCGAGACGATGCGATCGAGGTGAGCGTGCCCGCGTACCGTGCAGACATCATGCATGATTATGATATATTCGAGGATGTTGCGATCGGGTATGGGTACGAAAGAATCGCGCCTTTACTTCCTGAAACGATGACCATCGGGGAAGAGCACCCCATGTCCCTCGCAAAGGCGGGTCTTCGCGATATCATGGTGGGGCTCGGTTTTTACGAGGTCATGCCGTTTACGCTAACAAGCGAGACTGTGCATTTCGAGAAGATGCAGAGACCGCACACAAGCGCCACACAGGTCATGCACCCGATCACAATAGAGCAGACGATGCTGCGCACGACGATCCTTCCGAACCTGCTTGAGATACTCTCGTTTAACCAGCACCGGGAACTGCCGCAGCGCATCTTCGAGGTCGGGGATGTGGTCGCTTCCGGCAGGAATGCGGTGCATCTTGCCGCGGTCTCAATCGACCCTCATGCGAACTTCAGCGAGATCAGATCAATGGTGGATGCTGTGATGCACGAACGAGTGGTTGCTTACGAGATCACCGAGTCGGATGACCCTGCGTTTATCAAGGGCAGGCGTGCTGACATTATCGCTGGCGGCAGGCGTGCCGGAGTCTTTGGGGAGATACATCCCGGGGTGATACTGAACTTCGGGCTGGACCAGCCGGTCATCGGGTTTGAGATGTGGGGGCTGTGATCACCCCGGATCTGGAGCAGGTTCATTACAGGCACGCATCAACAAACGCTTCAGCGAACCGCAGGTACGAACATGCATGGAGGTGCGCATATCCTGCAAGCGTCTTCTCGACCATGATCCCGTCCCAGCCGTCCTTGATCCCGACCCCGCGCGTAAGCCGGATCGCAAAGGTGGCATCGCCGATATCCGTGATCGACGAATGATGGAACTCATGCCCCTTAAACGAGTCACCGACTCCCCCGATCGGCGTATCCGTCGTGAACGAGCCGATATTGTAACTCACGACCTTGCCGCCCATCTCAACCGTGGCCGGGATTGCGCCGACCATCTCGAACGCCTCGCCAGACATCCCGTGCATGCCGCTCTTTGTGACGATCTGCTCTGCAAGATACATCAGCCCGCCGCACTCGCCGTATATCGGCATGCCACCTGCTGATGCCTTTCGTATGCCCTGCCGTATGCGCTTGTTCGCTTCGAGTTCCCTTGCAAAGAGTTCGGGATAGCCGCCGCCTATGTAGATGCCGTCCACGTCAGGGAGTGCTCTGTCGTGGAGCGGACTGAAATAGACGATATCTGCACCATGAAACCTCATAAGATCGAGGTTATCCGCATAATAGAAATTAAACGCCTCATCAAGCGCAACACCGATCCTAACCTTCGCCCTGCCGCTGGCACCCCCTCCCTCAAAGATTGAAGGTTCTCCGACCTCCAGCGGTTCCGCAGTCTCTGCGATATCGGTCAGCCGCTCAAGATCGATGTTTTCTGAAACGATCTCTGTTATCTTAGAGATGCGCTCCCTGAATTCAGGGGACTGCCTGCCCTCGTTCACAGGAACCAAGCCCAGGTGCCGCATCGTAAGCCCCATGGCATCGTCTCTTGGAACCGTGCCGATGACCGGGATGCCAGTGTAGTGCTCGATAGCGGATACCGCCTTTTCAGCGTGTCTTCCGCTTCCGATCTTGTTGAGGATCACGCCCCTGATATCAACCGCAGGATCAAACGCCCTGTAGCCCATGACCACCGCGGCTGCGCTTCGTGTGATGCTCCTCGCATCGATTAAGAGGATCACAGGACATTTCAGTGCCTTTGCGACCTGAGCCGTGCTTCCAAGATCGCTCAACCCCTCGAATCCTTCGTATAACCCCCGAACTCCCTCGATGATAGCTAAATCCGCATTTCCATCATTCATCGCATGGGCATACGTCTCGAGCACAGCGTCTTGTGTCATCAGGTATCCGTCAAGGTTCCTGCACCGGTTTCCACACGCGAGTGTGTGGTAACTCGGATCGATGTAATCGAGACCCACCTTAAACGGCTGCACGTCCAGATGCTTGCTAAGCGCAGCCATGATCCCGGTGCAGACTGTGGTCTTTCCTGCAGACGACCGATCAGCAGCGATGAGCACTCTGGGGGTGTTATTTTGTGTCATTGTGATTTGATCATTGTGTGAAAGAGGTTGTAATATCAATTAAACTTTTTTGACG
>JAUWGA010000147.1 GCA_030606635.1 Methanosarcinales archaeon | reverse complement strand
GCTTGGTAAGATCGGTGATGAGAGAGCAATTGAACCGCTGATAAAAACACTCAAAACCAATGGTGATGTTATGCGCGATGAGATTGCCGCAGCACTCAGTAGAATTGGCGAGCCAGCGATTGATCCGCTGATAAACGCGCTTGACGACAAGGATTGGAGTATGCGTTTGGGAGCTGCTGATGCGCTTGGCAGGATCGGTGATGAGAGGGCAATTGAACCACTGATAAATAGACTCAGTGATCGCAGCAAGTATGTGCGTGCTGGTGCTGCACGGGCACTTGGCAAGATTGGCGATTCGAGGGCGGTTGAACCGATGAGACGACTGCTCGATGACGATAATAACAAGGTACGAGATGCCGCCGCCCGTGCGTTAGAAGACATAGAGCAAATGTCCAGAGATTAGAGTGAGAGTTTTGCGGGGCTATTTCATACGTAACTGAACATAATGGCAATAATTCTATACTGCTATCGACAGCCCCAAAACTTGTTACGCGGTCAAACCCCTGCAACCCCGCGTGCCACGATCTCCCCGATCGCAGCCCGAAGCGTCTCTTCGTTGTCATACTGCGAGACGCTATCATCCAGCCGGTCCGCATCGAGATTCTTCATCCGGAGTGCAAGCCCGATCATATTCGGGATCGCACGGACCACGTTATCGACGATCGTGACGGTTGCCGCCTTCGCAGTCCTTGAAAGCGGATTCAGATCGATTGCGATCACGGATTTGCCCATGTCTGCCAGCGCTTGACACCGGTCACCGTCCTCAAGCGGCACAAGCACCACATCCGCATCATAGATGCCGCTCTTGCATACCCGCGATCTGGGATGATCTGGCGGGAGTGGGTGAAGCGCTGCATCAGGACGCATCCCAAGCACGCCGGACGCGCCATGCAGACGCAGATGATCCGCAATCGCGCGTACCCGCTCTTCGGTCCTGTAGAAGAGATTTACCTCGATTGCCGCATCAAGAACCCTGCCGAGTTCGATGATCTCACCCGGCACCAGCGCTGCGACATTGCCATTTACCGAGAGTACCGGACGGCTTGCAGCAAGAAGCATCGCGACCGCTGCCTCTTCCGCATGTATCGCCGACTCGGTTGTGCGTTCGCCGAGCAGGTAGTCAAACGCCTCGCCACGCCCGTGAGCGATCAATCCAGCTTGGGAGGTGATGCCTGTGCGGACGCCATCTGCCAGACGCTCCCTTATGCAGAGGGACTGGTATCTGGGATGGGTCTTTGGGACGGTCATGTTTATACAATATAGTGTGGAATGGTAAATATCAACCGGAGATGGCCTAAAGGAGTTTGTACATGGATAAACCAAAAATATGCATAGTCACGCAGACGCCCCTGCTCAGGTTTAAACTGGACTACGGTGAGTTGCTTGATAAATACGGGGTGCTTCCGGATCCCGTACCTTTTAACTACCTTACAGAGGGTGTGGATTACGAGTTTGCCCCTGGCGGTGTTCCGAAGATGGTTTATCCGATGCAGAATCTGATGATCGATAGGGGTTTGATAGATGGTGCGCACTGGATATCGCTGAACATGATGGGACCGGAGCGCGTGCTCGTCGATGATATTCTCATCCACAGCATCACGCTTGAGCCTAAGTATGTCGCGCCCTACACCCGGCTTAAGGAGCGGATATGGGCAGAGACTCATGACATCGAGCGCAGACCGGTTGGCGCAGTCGAGTTCTCTGCTTATGCACGGTACAACTGGCTCTGCGCAGATAAGATGTTTAAACTGCTCCCGATCGATATCTTTTATATTCACGATTTCCACCAGTTGCTCGTCGGGAACATGATCGGGCTTGCAGCGCCAACGGTATTTCGGTGGCACATCCCGTTTAACCTGGATCACACTTCAGGTCATATCAGGCGGTTCATCATCCGGTGCATCGAGTCCTTTGGCGGGGTCATCGTCAGCTGCAAACGGGATCTTGAGGGCTTGATACGGGCTGGCTATCAGGGAAGGGCATACCAGACATACCCCTACATCAACCAGCACAGTTGGACCGATCCGTCAGACGTTGAGTCTGACGAGTTCTGCAAGCGATTCGGAATACACGAAGATGATACGCTCATTCTGGCTGTGGCAAGGATGGATCCGATAAAGGGGCAGGATATCGCAATCAAAGCACTCCAGCAAGTACCAAACGCAAAATTGATGCTTATAGGGAATGGCAGTTTCACAAGCAGCAAGAAAGGCGGTCTGGCCCATCCGAAGGGGTCTGATTGGAACATGTACCTGAAAAAACTTGTGAGCGATCTTGGACTGGAGGATAGAGTTATATTTACCGGATTTATGCCAGATGACCTCCTGAAAGCAGCATACAAACGATGCGATCTGCTGGCGTTCCCATCTCACACAGAGGGCTTTGGCTTGGTCGTGGTGGAGGCATGGATGTACAAAAAACCGGTTGTTGTGAGCACTGGCGCCGGAGTCTCGGAACTGGTGATGGATGGGCTTAACGGGTACACATTCGAACCAGGGAACGTTTCTGAACTGGCATATAAGATTAATACGGTGTTGGCAAGCCCGGATTATGCCGAATGCATAGGGGAACGAGGTTATGAGACTGCCACGCAGTGTTATATCGAGGAAGGGGTGACCACTGTCTGGGACGCATTCAACGATGTCATGACCGGATTTGGACACTGAAATGGAGGGAAAGATATGACTGATCTTACATTCTACAGGGCGCGATACCAGTTCGAACTTACAGGAAAAATGGCAAGAGACCTCCCCGAGTTGCTTGCAGCCATAAAAGAGATCGATGAGAGTTCCATCTTCAACCATGTCTACCATGCGCTCCTTGATTCCCACTTCCTCCCGATCGGGTATCCGAACGATTTTGCACACTGGATCATCGATGCACTGCACGAGCCTGTGCTTGCCGAACGGCTTGCCAACCTTGACCTGCGTGAATTCCCAGACATAGAGGCGCTTCGGGGGGAGCTCATCCGCATAATCGAGGATTATATGGCGATGTATGATGTTAGCCGCAGGGCTGACGTGGGTCAGGAGTTTTACTTCATCAGGTGCATCAGCGTCACATTCCCGACGAGATACGTGGTGACAAACATGAACGAGGCACTGGAGACTATAAAGGAGATCGATCTGGACTCGATATTCTACTATTTCATTGCAAGCAGGCTGCTTGGCGGGGAGCACTACAAGGAACTGTCGCGCTGGATACTCGAGAACAATAGCCATGAGTTGATGGAAAAGCTGGATAACCTCTACCCTTATGGGTTTGCAAATATGGATGCCCTGAGAAACGGGATCGTGAGGATCATTGAAGGATATTTCTGGGAGCATATATGAACGAAACGAGATCGATCTGGGATTACGAGGATATCGTTGAGAGGGGTCTGCTCGAAGACCTTGAACTGCTTGCGGAACATATATCAGGCAGGGTTCTGCACATCAATGCCACATACTCAGGCGGTGGTGTGGCAGAGATCTTGAGCAGTATGATCCCACTACTAAGGGGGCTTGGCATCGAGACCGAATGGAACATAATAAGAGGGGATGACGCGTTTTTTTCCATCACGAAAACTTTTCACAATGTGCTTCATGGCAGGGTAAATGGTGCAGTCGAGGTTCCTGTAAAGCATGAGCCGGTCAGCGTTCTTGACGATCTTAAAAGCGAGATCGGAGAACTAAACCTGCGAAAGGAGATGTTCGAGACGTACCTGCACTGGAACAAGATCAATTCAGAGGAGATGGATCTCGATTCTGATTTTGTATTCATCCACGATCCCCAGCCGGCTGCACTGATCGATGCGAAGCAGAGGGGAAAGTGGATATGGCGGTGCCATATCGATGTCTCGAACCCTGATCCTCTTATCTGGAACTTTCTAAAGGAACCCATCTCGAAGTATGACGCATCGATCTTCTCGACACCGATGTTCGCCAGACCGGATCTCGGGATCCGGGAGTTTCTTGTGCCGCCCTCCATCGATCCGCTGAGCGACAAGAACATCGAACTCTCGCAGGGCGATATCGGCAGAGTCCTTGATAAATACGGAATCTGCATGGACAAACCGATCATAACGCAGGTGTCAAGATTCGATCGATTGAAAGATCTTCCTGGAGTGATAGATGCGTATAAACTGGTGAAAAAGCGAATCGACTGCCAGTTAATCCTTGCAGGCGGCGTAGCATCAGACGATCCCGAGGGTATGGGAGTCTATCACGAGGTCATGGAGAAGGCGGATGGTGAAGAGGACATACACGTGCTGCTCGGGTCCCCACCGTTTTCCGATATCGAGATCAATGCATTCCAGCAGGCATCGACCGTCATCATGCAGAAATCGCTGAAGGAAGGGTTCGGACTGGTGGTTTCAGAGGGACTCTGGAAAGGAAAGCCGGTAATCGGCGGAGCGAC
>JAUWGA010000065.1 GCA_030606635.1 Methanosarcinales archaeon | reverse complement strand
TTCACGGGTTCGAATCCCTTCCCCCGCATTCATGGGTTCGTGCAATGCGAGTTCTCGATTTAGCAGTGGATACGCGCCACCTAAGACTCTCGATCCCGCTTACCGCCTGCCCGTTTACATCAGGCGTCACAGCTTACGTTAAAGACTGAGAAGTTTTATAAGGAGATCCTGAATACTTAAATAAAGGAGGTCTAAAAGATGCAGATGGTCAAATCTTCGGTGGCAGGAGATATGATAACACGGCTCACACACATCCAGAAAGAGATTGGGGATCTGGTTGAGGACGTTGAGATCCTAAGCGATGAGGATCTGATGAGAGCTATTGAAGAGAGTGAGAAAGACTTTGATAAGGGCAGATATTACACCCTCAAAACAGATGAAGATGTAGATGAGTTCTTCAGAGATTTGGAGAAAGAATGACTCGGATAGAGTTATCTGAGAAGTTTAAGAACCAGATTAAGAAAATAAAAGATGAAACGGTAATAGACCGGGTTAAAAATGAGTTTAAAGCACTGCTGAAATATCCAACTCTTGGAAAGCCACTCAGATACTCGTTGAAAGGGTTCAGATCGGTAAGAATCGGAAAGTACAGGTTGATCTATGTGATAGAAGGGGATGTGGTAAAGATATATGCGTTTGAACACAGGAAAGGGGTTTACAAAGGATAGTTCAAAGGTACTTGTTGTGCGTTTGTAAGACGATTTTTCCCGCCATGAGGCATTGAGTGGAAACTAACTCATATCTATGAGGATTTGAATAGAAACTAGTGCGGAGAATCTTGGTGCGGATGCTACTCAAAAAGAGTCGTCAGCAGCGGAGGCATGCGCATTCTTTCCTTTTCGTGTACCCAATCGAACACATCTTCTACAATATAATCGACTCCCCGGTCATCCCTGCTGGTTTCGGAACGCCAAGTATCTCAAGCATCGTAGGCGCGATATCTGCAAGTTTCCCGTCCCTGACACCGACCACCTTATCCGTAACCAGTATCAGCGGCACAGGATTCGTGGTATGTGCGGTGTACGGCGTGCCATCCGCAGCAATCATCTTCTCGGCATTGCCGTGATCTGCCGTGATGATCGCAGACCCGCCAACCTTCAGAACTGCATCGATGACCCTGCCAACGCAGGTATCGACCGTTTCCACCGCTTGCACGGCAGCATCGAAGATGCCGGTGTGCCCGACCATGTCACAGTTTGCAGAGTTAAGAATGATCACATCGTACGATCCGACTCGCTCGATCACGGCATCGGTGACCTCGTGCGCACTCATCTCCGGCTTTAAGTCGTACGTTGCCACCTTCGGAGACGGTATCAGGCAGCGATCCTCGCCCGGATTCGGAGTCTCGACGCCGCCGTTAAAGAAGAACGTGACGTGCGCATACTTCTCAGTCTCCGCGATCCGCAGTTGCGTAAGCCCATGTTTTGATAAGACCTCGCCAAGCGTGTTCTTGATCTCTTCCGGCGCAAACGCAACCGGGGCATCGATGGTTGCGTCATACTCGGTCATGCATACGAAGCAGAGGTTACCTAACTTCCGGCGCTTGAAATGGTTGAAATCATCGTCCACGAACGCACGGGTGATCTGGCGGGCGCGATCCGGTCTGAAGTTGAAGAAGATGACCGAATCATCATCAGCGATCGGGATGTGGTCATTCACGACCGTTGGCAGCACGAACTCATCGGTCTCGCCCCGTGCGTACGCATTCTGCACGGCATCGGATGCGCTCTTTGCGGTCATGCCCTCGCTTGAAATAAGGGCACGATATGCTTTCTCTATCCGATCCCAGCGGTTATCCCGGTCCATCGCATAGTATCTGCCCATCACTGTGCCCACGCGGAATCCATCGACCGTGCCATCAATCGCGCTGATATATTTAAGAGCGCTTTTGGGCGGCACATCCCTGCCATCGAGAAACGCATGTACCTGTGTGCGCACGCCCTCTGCCGCCGCCATCCCCAGAAGAGCTAGGAGATGTGTGATGTGGCTATGCACGCCGCCGTCCGAGAGAAGCCCGATCAGGTGCAGGCAGGAACCGTGCGTCTTTGCGTGTTCGATCGCATTTCGTAGAACCGGATTTTTAAAGAACGTTTCATCAGATATCGCCTTATTTATGCGGGTCAAATCCTGATACACGATCCTTCCGGAACCGATGTTCAGGTGTCCGACCTCAGAGTTTCCCATCTGTCCATCCGGAAGCCCGACCACCTCGCCTGATGCCTGCAGGATGCATGTCGGGTATTCTTTGCGCAGGGCGTCGAGATTGGGCGTGTCTGCATGAGCGATCGCATTACCCTCCGATGGCTCGCCAAGCCCGAACCCGTCGAGAATCATCAGGATCAGCATTTCATTTCCGTTCTCCGTATCTCTTTGCCGCAACATATATTCCTAAAAGCGCGATCGCAATAGCGCCCACGATCGAGAGTATGAGCTGCTGGATGCCGTAACCCTGCTGATACTCGGTGGTTGTGATGATGTACGCGCTTGCAGACCATAGGAGGAGTCCTGCGGCAATGACGAAGAACGGGAATGCCCACGCTCTCCCGATGGCTCTCCCTTCGAGGCGCAGATCAACGATCTTCCCGAAGCCCAAGAAAAATCCGGCAGCCACATACCACCAGACCGATGCCTGTACGAAGATCATCGATAATATAACATATCCCGGAAAAATATCGCCTGCGATACCTTCCCAGCAGGCATTTGCCCCCTGCACGGTTGCGATGATTCCGATTATGATCGCTGCGATATATGTGATGAAACTGATCCTGCCCCGGTACAGGGACTCGGTTGCGGTTTCACGGTACCGGTCTATGGACGATCCGACACCAAGACCAGTATATAGGAGATAAGTCCCGACAACCCCGAGAATGCCTGCAACCGCTAGTCCCGGTTGTTTTAATATAACCGAAGCTGCATAAACGATGAAAGCAAGCCCGATCGGAATGAATATCGTACCCCTTATCTTCGGATCACTGAGAACCTCTTTAATGAGGTAATATGTGCTCTCTATGCTCTCGCTCTGCTTGACCCGGATCCGCTTGACCGAATTTATCTTGATCCTCGACTCTATGATCGGCAGCACAGACTCGTCCTCGGCTCCGTCTGATATGAAGATCACGTTCTCAAACTCATCCCTGCCAAGGAGATCGTCTATCTGCAAAGCGATCTTGTTATCGGATACTACTCCGACATCACGATCCCCTGCTATGCAGACGATCTCAACGTCCGTGCCAGCTGCGCTCAACCGGTCATACTCCTGTATCCCGCCAAAGATCGTGTTGATATCCGAATCCTCAGGATCCGCCACCGCAAGTTTAGTTGCTGCCTCTATGTTTGCGCTTTTGCCGATAACCGGGCTTGCGATGCCGGCTTTCCGTCCAATATCATCATCCCGATCCAGGCATAATACAAGAGTTCTCATAAATCATAGC
Source organism: Methanosarcinales archaeon (assembly GCA_030606635.1). Taxonomy (GTDB): domain Archaea; phylum Halobacteriota; class Methanosarcinia; order Methanosarcinales; family Methanogasteraceae; genus Methanogaster_A. The sequence goes on along the minus strand of JAUWGA010000065.1, from coordinate 5,993 downwards.
AGGTCAGACCGCTGAAGCAACATCAAATCCTCGGTACTGATCTTCTCCCCCCGTCTGAACAGATTGTATATCGACTCTGCCTCTTTTCTAACCTTCATTCGCTCCACTTTCCTCTTATCCTCTCTGCCTCTTCTTGTGATGCTGGCAATCATCTTATCCAGTTCCCTAATTTCCTTTTGGGTCCTGATGAACTGGTGATGATGGCGGTCCGCTTCGTCCTGAATTTTTACGAATTTTCTATGGATGCGATCCGATTTGACTCTGATGCCCTCGCCTTCCCTAAACACCTTAATCATCTTGTCATGGCATTCCTGTGCCCGATCCGCATATTCGGTAACCTCTTCGTGATACAGAGATGCCTCTTCACGCAGACCCTCCAGCTCTCCAAGCGCTGACTTGAGTTCTGCATTTCTCTCGATCTCTGTCATCTTCATCTTGTATTCGCTGACCAGTATGGCGATCGCGCCGACGAGTTCTTTCTCCTTTTCTGACGATAAAACGTTGGTCTGCTGCTTGAATTCAAGGCTTTCAATCTCTTGTTTGAGTTCGCTTACGGATGCACCGGTGAGATTTGCGTCTTTCTTGATTTCTTCGATCTTTGCATTGGCAGCATTGATCTTCTTGTTACATTCGTCCCTCTTCACCTTGTACTCGCTTACCTTTTTGTTGTACTCGTCACGTTCATGTTTGAACTGTTGTGCCTCATCTGTCAGCATCCGTGATGTCCGATTCAACTTATTACGCTCTGCAGACCATTTGCTTGCCTCGGTATTCAATTCGTTGCGCTTGTCTCTGTACTCTTCGAGTTCTTTCACAAGTATCGCTTTTTTATCCTGTAATTCCTTCAACATTTGCTTGGTATCCTCCTTTTTCAGCTTACTGCTGATACTGTACCTCTCCGTTTTCGGATCTTGCTCATTTCTCTATCTTTTCGATGATCGGGATGATTGCCCTCAGATCTTTTTGGTCGACCACTGCATCTGCGTACTCTTTCAGGACCGGCTTTGCGTTGAATGCGATCGAATACCCGGCATTCGCAAACAGGTAAATATCATTCGCACCATCGCCGATTGTAATACATTCCGATGTGTCGATTCCACACCGGTGAGCAAGATCTTTGAGCACGCTTGCCTTCGAGTCCGCCTCTGTCAGATTGCCGACCACTTCTCCGGTGAATTTTCCACCGTTTGTAGCCAGATCGTTTGCGATCACATGATCTATGCCAAGTATCTCTCCGATACGCCTCGCAGAGAGCATAAAACCGCATGTGATCATAGCGGTCTGGTAGCCCATGCGCTTGGCAGCAGCCACCAGTTCTCTTGCTCCGGGCATCAGCGGGAGACTCTCGCAAGCGTGCATGGCACGCTCGATGCTAAGCCCCTTCAGCAGCCCGGCACGCTCACGGAGCGCCTCGCCATAGTCGAGTTCTCCGTTCATAGCCCGTTCTGTGATCTCTGTAACACGATCACCAACGCCAGCCGCCGCAGCAAGTTCGTCAATAGTTTCAGCGTCGATCAGCGTACTGTCCATATCAAAAACGATCATCTTCATCGAATGATTATGATATTGGGTGTACTGATACTTAAATGGTGACGTCTCTCCGCATACTACAAATTTATGTGATGTAGGATGCGTTAAATAGATGTAGATTTGATATTCACATAAGGATGGATAAATATGAACAAACGAATTATTATGCTAATTGCACTCGTGGCTGTAGTGCTTGCAATGCCTGCGAGTGCTGAGACGATTGAGGTGCGCGGCAATGTGGCAGACGCCGCTTGCGCATCTGCCGGGATCACATGGGATGCTCACAACTTCGGTGCATTCTGGTACGATCTTGACGACGATCTGTCAACAGAGAGTCTTGTACTTGAGGCTGGTAAGGTAAGTGATTGGGATAGAACCATCGATGAGGAGTGTCTGAGTTATACGACTTGTCCCCTCTATCAGGAGTATGAGCTCTACGCATGTGAGGGATTGACCGTTAATGGATCCGAAGGATACTATCTCGAGGGCTGGATGGGATTACCATACGTTGCGATCGGCGGAAGAGCCGACAAACTTTGTGAACTGCTGGTCGAGTTTGAGGGCGATGACAAGAAGACTCTGTCAACTGGTGAGTCATGGGACCTTGTTGGCGGATTTGCGCTTACTGCTGAAAACCTCACATGTCCATGTGGGACCATTGGGCAGTGTGATAGTTTCACTTTCACACTATCGCTCAGCAAGAATGACGCGAAACTTGATGAGCAGACTATCTCTGTCAACGCCAGCGATGATGAACAAGATCGAGTATACACCTACGCCCCCAACATCGGCGGTGAAGAACATGTTCCAATCTTCTCATGCTATGTGGATGCTGGGTTCCATGGCACCGATAGTGACCTCGTGCAGCTGATGTACGTCTTCCTGATCGATGATGGGGTCATAAAAATCAATACCAGCGAGACGTACGGCATCATGGAAGTGGTGACTGCAAGTTCCACTTATGTCTGTCTCGAAAACGATGGGGCTACCATCGATCTCGATGAGGATTGCAGGGCACACATCATGGGTGACATGTACTTCGTGACCGCTGATGATGACTGTCTCCGATTCTATCCGATGGTTGAGTACGCCACCACACCCACCGACACCGATCTTGACGGCGTGCCCGATGAATGGGACGAAGAGATAAATACCCCTGCCGACTACTGGACCGATTCGGACGGACGTGGGCGGATGTGGGGTGACATGAACGGAGACGGTAAACTCACATCGGCAGACGCTCTCATGATCCTGCAGGCTGTGGTTGGGAAGATCGATATAGGATAAGATTTGCGGTTTCGGCGGTTCTCAACACACCGTCATTTTTCTTTTCGATAAATTTATTAGAATAAATATATTTTAATCAATATTCCCATAACCGTTAAAGTTTCAGACGAAATCCTGAATACAATTCCACACTCAATGAGGGTGCAGTATATGGGTTGATCGAACCTGGCGTGAAACAGATGCGGATGGGGCAAGCGTTAGCAATCTTCAAAGACGGCATGATTTCGATCTGGCATCATCCGGAATCGCCGGGCTGCCTTTGCGAGAGATGGTCACTCATAAGCGCGGTTATCTTTGGAACAAAGGCACCCCGACCCTATCAATATGATTTTTCAGTTCGGGATGTTTTAGTGTGGGGTAGTTCACCAGATCAACTGTATATGGCAGGCTACTGTCTTCAAAATCGCTTTTCATTTTGCGGATAAACGTATCTTTCACCCCTTCGTTCATTATTGCCAGATCAATATCACTGCCTTGTTTGTACGTTCCCTTAGCCCGACTTCCAAATACAAAAACGTTTTTCACGTCAGGATATTTTTTAAAAATATCCTGCAACGTTTTCATATCCCTATCGGAAAGTCCAAAAGAATTTTTTTCTTTTTTATTCATGAAACAATTCGGCATAATCATTTGTTTTTTTCATTTATAAAAAAGAGATACAATTTTCCCAATGCAACATAAGTTTCTTCTCTTAATTTCTTCTCCGAAAGTTCAAATTTTTCACCGCTATAATCATGTGAAAGCTCATTTCTTATATCCAATCCATCAATCAGCTCTTGCGCATAAGTTATATATTCGCTCTGTTGTGCCAGCCGCAACGCATCTTTGGGCGAAGGTTTAAAAACAAATCCTTTTTCTTCCAAAAAATCTTTCATTACCTTCCACGAAAGATCGAGTGTGAACTCAAAACGCTGAATCAAACCATTTCTTTCAAGTTCGGTCAATTCTTCCATCTCCATTGCTTCTTTCAAACGCAAATAAGCTTTTTCAAAATTCTGAAATCGCTGTTTCCAGCGTACGTCCTCTGTCTTCATTTTCTCACCGCAATTTTCACAAGATTCTTCTGGACTGATCTGTTTAAATGGTTTTCCTCCTTTGGCTGCTTCTCAAAATCGAGACTTTTTATTATTCTTTTAAAGTGGATACTATTTTTTGTTTCTTTGAGCCCCGCGCCTCATTAATGGAGATACGCGCACATCAGCACCAGAATTCCTGGCATGAACAACCATGCATCTGCCGTGGATCGTCTCATCCAGAAACCCCTGCACCTCGTGCACGGTATCTGCTGCATCCCTCTTACTGTTTGTGATCCCGTAGACTGCAGGTCCGAACGAACTCATCCCGGCGCCACACGTATTTTCCTGCATCAGTTCGATGATCTGTACGATCTCCGGCGTCTGAAGCGCAATCTCACGTCTCTTGAACCCTACATCCTGTATCCGATTTATCGAATCTCCGAATGCCTCGATGTCGCCTTCGACAACGCCCGGAAGCGTCTCCATCAGAATGATGTGCGAGAGTTCCTGCACCTCTGATAAGGGGATCGGACACTCCTTTCCGAAGATGTCCACCTCGTGTGCATCATGCGCACCCACCACATCAGGGATTGCAAGCACGATCTCCCAGTCCGGGAATGGCTGCTGGAACAGGATCGATGCCGGCGGTGACTTCGATGCTGCGGATGGCTTGAACGCCCCCTTTTCGGAAAACTTATGCCCGGAGTCGAGGATGAAACCACCGCTCTCGAACGACGCGACGCCGATACCAGATGTTCCGCCGCGTCCCACCGCGATTGCGATATCCCGCACGCTCATGCCCAGATTGTACAACCGGTTCACAGCCATACCCGCGGCAAGCGCTGCCTGCGTGCCAGTGCCAAGCCCGACATGCGACGGGGAATCCTGCTCGATGCGGATGCGGACGCCGCAGCCCTCCGGGAGGATCGCGCTCGCGCTCTCGTGCATCCGCTCTGCCAGTTCTAAGTTGCCTGTGACCGTGATCCCATCTGCCGCTTCTGCCGCTTCTGCCGTGATGCGGATGCCCGGCTCTTCGATCGTCAGCCCGATCCCGCCATCCACCCGCCCGATCGATGCGTTGAGGTCGATTAAGGTGATGTGGAGGCGAGAGGGTGTTGTGATCTCGATCGTCATGGGGTGTCTTCTGGCGTCCTTGGTAAAGATGTTTATGGCTCCCTGACATCTAGTGTCGTGTCTTGTGGTGTGACGCCTGTGAACGATAGGCTTATGATTCAGAGAAATGATGATGGATATACCAAAATCAGAGGTGGTAAAAATGTATAGAAGATTGTTAGACCCATTTGAAGAATTGCATAGAATGCAGGAATGGATGAACAGGGCATTCGGAGAGGTCGGACCGATCGCTCCTGGGAGATTGCTGCCATCTGGAACTCGCGAGGAGACGATGGAGGCCGTGACGCCGTCCGTGGACTTGCAGGATACGGAAGATAAGATCCTGGTCACTGCCGATGTGCCCGGTGTTGACAAGGGAGATGTTACCGTGAATGTTCGTGGCGATATGCTCGAGATCACGGCTGAGAAGAAGGAAGAGAAGGAAGAGAAAGGCGAGGGATACATCAGAAGGGAGCGTGGCTACACCGGATTCTACCGCAGGATCCCGCTGCCGGCTGAGGTGGATCCAGGCAAGGTCGATGCCACGCTGAAGGATGGCGTGCTGCGGATCGAGATGGTAAAGACGGTGCCCACGGAAGCGAAGAAGATCGAAGTGAAGTGATCTTCTTTTTTTATTTTTTATTTGTATAATGAGCTTGGTTGTGGACGTGGATTTGAAGAGGATGTGAAAATGACTGGCATACCATGCCCGATCGTCCTGAACGTTACAGACGCGCTTCTTTCGGATATGGTCTCAAAGATCGTGAAACATTTCCATCCAGATAAGGTGATCCTCTTTGGCTCGAGAACTGGGGAGCACGATCTTGATCTTCTGGTTATTATGGATGTCGATAGTTCGCCCATCCGCAAAGCAGCCGAGATTTGCAAGACCCAGATTCCGGCCAATGGATATTATTGTACGCGCATCCGATGAAATAGAACACAGAATCGAGATAGGCGATCCGTTCATCAGGAGGGTTACGAACAGTGAAAAGGTGCTGTATTGAAGATCATATGCGTCAACACAAGAAGTGATGCAGATTAAAT
>JAUWGA010000201.1 GCA_030606635.1 Methanosarcinales archaeon | reverse complement strand
AAATTCCTCTTTATTCAGTACTGTCCAAATTAACTTTGTTAAAGATTGTATTTAATTATTCCGAAACACCCTGTTAAAAATACGTAATCCAATGCAGCGGCGGGTTCTCTTTGGTGTAACTCAAAAAAGCGACATCTGCGTTCCCTTGCCATTCTTCTTGCGCACCGCCTCGATTATGGCGCGATGGGTCGGGGTGTGGGTCGTAGGTGGAGGTCTTCTTCCCCGCGTCTCTGTCGGTCTCCGGGGTTACCAGACCGACCGGGGGGTTGTTGGCGCGGCTGGCTTCCTTGTGGTCGTACTGGCCGATCGGTTTCTTCCCGGGTTTTCGGTGTTTCGGCATCTGGATCGTCCCCCACGCTGTGGTCGTTTATTATGTCTTTGTGTGGCGTGATTACATATAACAGTTCCAGCGCATCCGGAGCCATTCAGCGTAACTAATGCCTCGCCGCCACCCGAATAGAAGACGATACCCCTTCGGCACATAAAACTACCCTCATCGGAAGCGGAGCCGGATTCATCCAAAACCTTTTTCTCAAACCTGACCCCCATCCATAATCATGGAAGACCATATCGAGTACTCAAGAAACACGTTGATGGACTTCATCAAATTAAAGCCGAAGGACATCGAGATCTGTGATGTGACACTGCGGGACGGCGAGCAGGCAGCCGGGATCGCTTTTACTGAGCAGGAGAAGATCGATATCGCATGGAAACTGGATGATGTTGGTGTGGAGATCATAGAGGCAGGATTTCCGGTTGTATCAAAGGAAGAACTCGAGACCATACGTAAAATTACAAAACTCGGACTCAATGCAAGGATCTGTTGCCTTGCACGCGCAAAGACGTCAGACGTCGATGCCGCGCTGGATGCGAATGTCGATATCGTGAGCATCTTCATTGCAACGTCCGACATCCACCTGCGCTACAAGCATCACATGACGATCGATGAGGCAACCGACTGCGCAATCGATGTCGTGGACTATGCAAAGGATCACGGGCTCTGCGTTCGGTTCGCTGCCGAGGATGCGACCCGCACAGATATGGATGTGCTGAAACGAGTCTACCAGATCGCCGAGGCGCACAACGCGGATTACCTGAGCATCGCGGACACGGTAGGGATTCTTGATCCGAGTACCACGTATTTCATGATAAAAGAGATCAAAAAGACAACAAAGACCCCGCTCTGCATCCACTGCCACAACGACCTCGGGATGGCGACCGCAAACACGATCGTTGCTGCGGAGACCGGGGCAACGCAGCTTCATGCCACTGTTAACGGGATCGGAGAGCGGGTCGGGAACACGCCGCTTGAGGAGTTGCTCGTCGGGCTTCTGATCCAGTACGGAATCGATAAATACGACCTCTCGCATCTCCTGGAGCTCTCGAAGATGGTGGAGGAGTATTCCGGGGTCAGGGTTGCAAAGACCAAGCCAATAGTCGGCGAGAATGCGTTCTGCCACGAATCAGGGATCCACATCGCAGCGATGCTTGAGAATACCAGCACCTACGAGGTCTTTTCGCCGGAACTTGTGGGTGGTGGCAGGAACTACATCCTTGGCAAGCACACCGGCAAGAAGGCACTCAAGTTCGTTACCGAGCGGCTTGGCTACGATCTCAATCAGGAGCACCTCTGCGCTCTTCTCGATAAGATCAAGGTCTGCAGCGAGGCAAAGCACGGGGTCTCATGCGACCGGCTCGCAAAGATGATCGATGAGCTGGAGTAAACCGCGTGATGATGATTGTAGAGTTAGCGGCATGAAGTACATAATACTCCTCGGCGACGGGATGGCTGATGTTCCGCTACCGGAACTCGGTGGAAAGACCCCCCTCGAGCACGCAAATATCCCGAATATGGATTACATCGCAAAAAACGGTAGATGCGGGCTTGCACGAACAGTTCCGCCCGGAATGCCTGCCGGAAGCGATATCGCGAACATGTCGGTTCTCGGATACGCTCCAGAGAAGTACTACAC
>JAUWGA010000051.1 GCA_030606635.1 Methanosarcinales archaeon | reverse complement strand
ATCAAGTATCTCGGCATCAGCGAACCGATCATGTATGTGCGCACAAACGGCAAGGATCCGGTACAGGCGGTGCGAAGCGCACTCCAGACGATGGCCGCGATATGCGATGAATTCAAGAGTGTGTTCACAGGTTCGATCGATATATGATGCGAAGGTTTTATCAGTACACACATAATAGTGAGAGAATCAATGAGTGAAAGCGAAATCCTTGAAAAGATCAAACAGGCAGAATCCGACGCCACTGCGATGGTCGAACAGGCGCATACGGACCGGAAAAAGGCGGTTGTGGCTGCAAAGGATGAGGCACGTAAGATTATAAGTGATGCAGAGGAGCGCGCCAATGACCATGCCGCCCATCTGCTGGAGACTGCGAGAGAGCAGCTATCAGAGGAGCGCCGGAAGATTGTTCTCCAGGGAAAAAGTGACGCGAATAAGCTTTTGGAGGCTGCATCAGGAAAGATTGACGACGCAGTCGATTTCCTACTCACGGAATTTGAGATGGTAGTTCATGCTAAAACCGAAGCAGATGAGTAAGGTGCTCCTGACCGGGCACAAGGATGTTCTTGAGCCAACCATCGAGACGCTACATGACCTACATGCGCTGCATATCGAGGAGTATGTAGGAGAGGATTATTTTCACATCGGAACTCCGCTGCCTGGTGCGGAGGATGACTCAAAGAAACTCTTGAAACTGCGTTCGATCGCGAGTTTTCTCGGGATCAAGAAATCGTACCCTGAGCCGATCAATGCTCGCCAGCTATCATCCGAACTCGAAGGGAAGCTTGAAACACTTGGCGGCGTGGTATCAAGAAAACTGGAGCGGAAATCACAGATCGAGACAGACTTGAAGGATGTGCAAACAGGAATGAATGAGATCGAGGCGTTCTCAGGGGTTCCTGTGAATTTTGAGCTCTGCTCAGGGTATGAAACACTTCACGTCTTTGCCGGAACCGTCAGGAAAGGAGCAGATGTTCGGGCAGGACTGAAGGGGATCACGGATGAGTATCAGTTCTTCGCCGGTGACACAGGATTGTTCATACTGGCAGTCCCGGTCAAGCACATGGAGCAGGTAACAGACCTGTTAGCCGAATACGAGTTTGGCGAGGTCAAGATACCTGCAATCTCGGGCACACCTGACGACCTGATAAGCGAACTTAAGAGCAGGCAGGATTCACTTACAAAGGATATCGAGTCCCTATCGTCAGAGATCGACTCGGTAAAAGCAGAGTACGAGGAGTTCATCCTTGCGAGCGAGGAGTTGTTATCCATCGAGACGCAGAAGAAAGAGGCGCCACTGGTCTTTGCGACATCAGAGCACACATTCGTGATCGATGGATGGATTCCGGATGATGAGTTTGAGACTGTGAGATCCAGGGTCGAAGAAGCGACCGGCAACCGGGTTTACGTCGCGAAAGCGGAAGAGCCGGTCGATGAAGCGAATGTCCCGATCGAATACGACAACCCGAAGATCGTGAAGCCGATGGAAGCGATCATGAATCTCTATGCCCGCCCGAGATATAATGAGATCGATCCAACTACTTTCGTGTTCATCGCATTCCCGCTATTTTACGGGATGATTCTTGGAGATATCGGGTATGCATTGATCTTACTCGGGATATCTCTTTATGGAAGGTCTAAACTGCACGGAGAAGGATGGAACTCGCTTTTCACAGTCCTGATCTACTGTAACATAGTTACACTATTTTTCGGGATATTATATGCGGAATTCCTTGGATTCCCGCTGGCAGGGATTCATGGGCATCCGGGCTTGATTCCAGGGTGGGAAACCATCGAACTCATGCCCGGTCTGGGTGGTGAGCATATCACATATCCGATCCACAGGACGCACCTCGTAACCACCCTTCTTGTCACGACCCTCCTAATCGGCGTGATACATATCAACGTAGGGCTTATCGCCGGGTTCCGAAATGTACTTGCGAAACACGGCATGAAAGCGGCGGTACTCGAAAAGATCGCATGGATCGTGCTGCAAGTTGGCATATTCCTTCTGCTCTTCGGAATGATGGGAGTTGTTGCGAGTATGGTGCCGGGCGCAGTTGTATTCGCGCTTGCGGTCATCATGCTGGTCGCAGGAGAGGGTGGTACCGCTATTATGGAGATACCCTCCATCCTGAGTAACACCCTTTCGTACTCAAGGCTGCTTGCGGTCGGTCTATCGTCGATCGGCATCGCAACAGCAGTCAATGTCATGGCTGGAATGATGTTCGATAGCGGCGGGATCTTCATAGTCGTCGCGGCGATCATATTCATACTCGGACATGCGCTTAATACCGCACTGAGCATAATCGCCCCCGGACTGCACGCACTCAGGTTGCAGTACGTGGAATTCTTTACCAAGTTCTACGAAGGCGGGGGCAAGATATACAATCCATTTGGATACAATAGAATATATACGGAGGACTAAAAATGGCAATAGAATTAGCATTAGCAGGCGCAGATATTGATCTGATACTGGCAAACCAGCAAGGTTTAATCGCAATCGGCGCAGGGCTCGCAGTCGGACTAACAGGTCTCGGCTCGGCCATTGCAGAGAAGGACATCGGTTCCGCAGCGGTCGGGGCATTTACCGAGAAAGAGGAACTCTTTGGTAAGGGTCTTATCATGACCGTTATTCCGGAGACGATCGTTATCTTCGGTTTCGTTATTGCGATCATGATGCTCTTGTGATCATGGGGCTGGAAAACGTAGTTTCCGATATCCTGAAGAGCGCACGAGAAGAGGTATCTGCTAGCGAGGCAGATCGGGATAGCGAGGTATCCGCGATTGTTGAGGAGGCGACGCGCACAGGCGAACGGATCATCGGTGAGAAGGTAGCATCTGCCGAAGAAGAGGCGACGCGCATCAGAAAGCAGGAGATCTCTGGCGCGAATCTTGAGGTCAGGCGGATGATGCTTAATACGCGCAAGGAGATACTGGACGAGACCCAGAAGCAGACAGCAGAGCGTCTCCGTGAACTGGATATCGAGCCCCTCCTAAAGTCACTCGTCTGGTCGCATAGCGATGACGCCACGCGGGTATACTCAAGTAGGCAGGATCAACCGATCGTTGAGAGATTGTGCGATGAACTGCTTGAAGATAAACTGACAAAGCTCGAATACGCGGGTAATATCGACTGTATAGGGGGAATCGTCCTTGAAACTGAGGACGAGTCCGTCAGGTTGGATTACACATTCGACACCATCGTAGGCGAGGTCAGCGAGCGGTCGATGAAGCAGATCTCTAACATCCTCTTTGGCTGATATGATTCTTGTCCTGTCGATCGGCGGTTCCGTGATCGACCATGATCATGGTCGGCTCACAGAGTACGCAAGGATACTTCGGGGTTTGAGATCAGACCACTCGGTCTTTGTCGTGGTCGGGGGCGGCGCGACTGCCCGCGATTACATCGGAATGGCACGCACATTCGATGCGGATGAGGCGTTCTGCGATTTGATCGGGATTGCGGTCACCAGATTAAATGCCCGCCTCCTCATTGCCGCTCTCGGAAGTGCCGCGTACCCGGTTCCGCCAGAGACACAGGAAGACGCAAACGTCGCAGCGCTTTCTGGCAGGATCGTTGTTATGGGTGGGACTACCCCTGGGCACACGACCGATGCGGTCGCAGCAATCCTTGCGGAATACGTTCACGCGGACATCTTGATCGATGCCACATCCACAGACGGCATATACACAAAAGACCCGAAGAAACATCCGGACGCTGTGAAACTGGATGAGCTATCCCCGGCACGCCTGATCGAGATTATCGCTGCTGAGAGGATGGAGGCTGGCGCGAATCTGCCGCTTGATATGCTTGCAGCGAAGATCATCGAGCGGTCAGGGATTCCCACAGTCGTTCTCGATGGGAGAGAGCCCGGACAAGTGGTAGACGCTGTGAATGGGAAGCGGGTCGGGACATATCTGCAGTGATGCCGGGACGGAACTTAAAGATGGGAGCGCAGGTATAAGCGTGGAAGGGTTGCGGTTGCAGGGACTGGCAATTCATGCTTCAGATGGGGCGATTGGGGATTTAGGAAAAAAGTCTTTTTAATTTCTTCCGGTCGGTTGAAAAACATGACGCTAATCCTGCAAACACTGGTACGATTGGATTGGGGGGTCAGTGAAACCAGTGTTAATGGCTTACGCAGATTGACGGTGTAGATGGATTTTTAGATCGATAGTGCCACATTCTGACAGTTGTGCTTCCATAAGACGATCCGACGTTCCCGGAAAATAATAAAAGTCTCTTATGAAAGAGTACTTCGGGCGAGTGAGGAGAGTAAGCCCCCTTCTGTTCATAGCAGCATTCGACTACGCGCCATACCCGGGCACGGCTGGACTCCGCTTCTCGCTTTCGCGATTGCCCTGTGTTGGCTTGCACCCACGGGGATTCACCGTTTCATCCATCGATGCCACTGCCCGCAATGGCAGGGCATTATGCGACCTCAGCCTTCCGGCATCATTGCATTGGCATATCGTGGTAAGCGTTTCTGTGTCAGAGCCAGAACTCTCGCCCTAAGCCATTTCGGCATCCGTGTGTCCAGTGGTGGAGGGACTTTCCTCACGACTTGTGGTCGCGGCGGCTGCTCTTCCTCTCTCGATTATTACATGTCTCTTGGTGGTATTATATGTTGTCGCGTGAGGGCGGTAGAGATGGGGTCTTCTGCCGTATATCTATAGTATCTTAAAACACAAAGTTAGAACCAGAGAACCAGATGAATTACAATCCCCCGATAATGGAATGAAGGAATAGTGAAATAACCATGTGGGACACTATATTAAACAAATTCAAGAAATATCCGGCGCAGGAGCGGGTCGTGCGCCTGCTGCTGGAGCGCGGCTTTCAGGTCACTCCGGGTGGAAAGGTGGTCTCAGGCGGCATACGACTGGCGCACACCCAGATAGCAAAGGAGGCTTCCGTCGATCGCAGGGCAGTTGATGGCGCGGCATCGATGATCATAGAGGATCCGCTGCTCAAAATCGTTTTCACGAACATCCGCCCGATCTCGTCGCTGCGTGAGGTTGCGCCCGAGCTCAAACTCGGCGTGATCGTCATAACGCCGGTGGATGCCGCCCGCACAGGCATTCTCGCATCGGTGGCGGCGTGTGTGGCAGAACGCGGGATCAGCATCATGCAGGCGATCGCTGACGACCCGCGGCTTGCAAAGCGCCCGACGCTGACCATCATCACCGATCGGCAGATACCTGATGATCTGGTGGGGGGACTGTTGAAGTGCGAGGGCGTGCGGGGGGTCAGCGTCTGCTGATCGCGGATCGGGTCGCTGCTATGGGGGGTGATTGGGGGGTGTCTGCAGCGCATGGGATCAAAATGATCCAACCTGTAATTCGTGCACCACACTGCACAAAAACTTAAGAATCGGTGCAGTATAATGCACGCATATTTAAGCAAGCGGCGCAGGAAGATTCGTGGCGGGATTGAAATGTAGTCTTTTGGAACGATATCGCGATGAAGGAATAGCGGACAGCTGCTCCGCTCTCACTTCACAACCTCGCTCGCATTCGTGATCACCGGATCCGCACCAAGCACAGAAAGCCTTGTCGCGATCTCATTCGCACCATGATGCCCGCCAGTGACAGCGATCGCGTGACGAAGCGCGCAATCGACCACAACAACCGCGGGATCGGTCCATTTACTCCGCAGAAGCGGTGCAATCTTCCGAACAGCAATCCCGCAGGACATGATCGCGATGATCGCATCGTACCTGGATTCCTCTGAAAACGCATCCGGAAATGCAGATTCCGAGTACCAGATCACCTCGCCGCCGACGAGACCTGCGACGCGCTCTGCAACCGCCCGGTTCCGCTCAAACGATATCACTGCGATCCGTATAAGTGCGACCTCCTGAAACTTTTCGGATGCACGGCATCGCCGATCAGAATCATGGCGGATCTCTCTATACCTGCCGCCTCGACCTTTTCTGCGATATCTGCAACCGTGCCCCTGATGATTCGCTCATCCTGCCACGATGCCCGGTAGACGACTGCAACCGGCGTCTCTGGCGGATACTCGACATCACCCATAATCTTCGCAATCTTATTCACCCCGAGAAATATCGCCATCGTTGCGCCGTGCTTTGAGAGTTCCCGGATCGAGTCTGCCTCAAGCGTCTCGCCAGCCGGGCGGGTGATGATCAGGGTCTCTGTGATCCCTGAGAGCGTAAGCTGCGTTTGAAGCGCAGCTGAAGCTGCAAAGACCGATGACACGCCCGGAATGATCTCGACATTGATGTTGTGGCTCTTCAGCGCCGCGATCTGCTCGCATATCGCGCCGTAGAGCGATGGATCCCCGGTATGCAGCCGGACGACCGTCTTTCTGTCGCGGATCGCGCCAACCATGAGGTCGGTTAGTTGATCGAGGGTGAGCCCGTGACTGTTGATGACCTCGCCTGCGCTGTTGGCGGCGACCTTGCGATCGACGAGCGATCCCGTGTAGATCACGAGATCGGCTTTTTTGAGCAGTTCCTTTCCTCGAAGCGTTAAGAGCTTCGGATCGCCCGGTCCTGCGCCGACAAAATAGACCGTCTCTGGCGTGATCCGCCTCTCTTCCGCATCTCCTTTGCCTGCGCATAATATGCTGAAATAATCACCCTTGTCTGGAATCTCATCTGTTACCTGCTCTTCGTCAGAGAAGAGCTTCTCAGCAAAGATAAAATTTGTGTAACCCTCCTCGATCAGACCGTCCCTGATTTTTTTTGGCGTTCGCGCCTTTAACACGATCTTTGTGGCGATAGGCGAGCCATCGCTGACCACAAACGAACGATCGATGTCGGCATCGGTTCTCGATGCGAATGCCGTGATTGAACTGATTCCAGGCACGGTTTCGATGACGAGGTGCGGGTATTTTTCCCGTATCCGCTTCTTCAGGCGGGTAAACGTCGAGAAGAAGTTGGGATCGCCGATCAACCCGAATGCGACCAGTTTGTGCATGGCGGTGGCGGAAACAACGTCCGCGTTATGATCGATGGTTCGGTCCAGTGTGGCTTTGTCGTGCGTCATCGGAAAATCGAGGATCTCTGCATCCGTGTACGGCAGAACCAAGTCTAAAGCGAGTTTTCCCGGAACAAATACCTTATCGCTCTCTTCAAGTATCCGCACCGCCTTGAGCGTCAGCAGTTCAGGATCGCCGGGTCCGAGTCCAAGTCCAATCAGCATCGTTACCTCTTTCTTTCGCTATCGCAAAGGTTAAATATTTTTTTCTCGTTCGGATCTAAATCGATATGCCAGCAAATGTCCCCAGATAAGTTTATCATGGAAGAAGAGCTGCCAATTTCCCCTTTCATAAATATATTGCCTATAAAACTTTCAATTTTTTCTTCCATATTATCGTGTACTTTTATAATTTCTTCGGACGTTTCCTTAAGATTCTCAAAGTCCGAAATAATGTGACGAGGAAGAGGCATCCTACATTTCACCAAATAGTTTATAAATTCTATATCTGAATTATTTTTAACTGTTACCTTTTTACCATCTGGTACATCCATTTCGATACATTCTATACAACTGCTTATAAACCGCCAATCTACCGCCCTTTTATAGTGAAATCGAAAATCATGAACCTCTTGATTTGGACCAAGATTTGAACAATTTATAAAGGCTACGGAACCTTTTTTATCGTCGTATGCAACTTTGCAACTTATAACTCCAACGTTACCATCTTCTATTATTGTTGCATATGGTGGTATCTTAAACGATAATTCCCGAGGAGCTGAAATAAGACCTTTTTTTATTTTTAAATGAATCTCCCCTTGTTCCATTGATTCACTGCAAAAAACAGTGCGATTGTGAACAGTGTTCTCTGAAAGTGAGTTTAAAAGTTTTATAGATGAGAGAACACGAATTCCTAATAACTCCAACGCCTCTATCATGATTCACCTATTTTAGTAAAATCCATTATGCGTCGCTTAAAACGCGCTAAAAATGTGGGACGAGAAGTATTACCAGAGGGGGTGTATGGTTCCCCATGTACTAATATCTGGGCTGATTCTACGCCCGTCATAATTGCCACCACACGTACCATACCCTTATACTCCTCCTCGATACGTGCACCCCAAATCACATTCGCACGTGAGCTTAATTCGTACGTGAGTGAACTTGCGATCTCCTCTGCTTCCTTAAGCGTGAGATCAGGTCCGCCTGTGATGTGAACGAGGCATCCGGTAGCGCCCCTGTAATCCACATCCAGCAGCGGGTGGTGCAGTGCCGAACGAACCACGTCGGTCGACTTGTCCTGTGTCTTCGACTCGCCAAAGAGCATCACTGCAGCTCCGCCACAGTTCAGAATCGCTCTGATGTCAGCATAATCGAGATTGATCAACGATGGTTTGCTGATCGTCTCGGATATGCTCTTGACGCTCTCGGAGATCATTTGATCCATTACACGGAACGCCTGTTTCATCGGCAGATTTGGAGCGTAACTGAGCAGACGGTTGTTATCGAGCACGATCAGTGTGTGTGTTACATTACTTAATTCCTGAAGTCCCTTTTCTGCCTTGATGATGCGAGCGCGTTCCACATGGAACGGCGTGGACACCATCCCCACTACGATTGCGCCATTCTCCCGTGCGATATCAGCGACCACCGGTGCAACACCTGTGCCTGTGCCGCCACCCATACCAGCAGTGACAAAGACCAGATCAGCGTCTGCAAGAACCTCGCCCAGCGTTCCGCGCGCAAGTTCGGCAGCCCGCTTACCGACATCAGGATCCCCTCCCGCGCCAAGACCTCGTGTGATCGATTTGCCGACCAGGATCTTTTTATCAGCCCTGCATCGATCCAGATCCCGCTTATCGGTATTGATCGCAATGATATCCACGCCATCGATGCCGATGTCATGCATTCTGGTCGAAGTGTTATTCCCTGCGCCACCGCAACCGACGAACGTAATGCGCGGCGTTCCAATGAGTTCCGTATCGGCAAATTCCTCCACCTCATTAGCAGATCGCCGATACAGGTTTTCCCTTTCTGCATATTCTAATGCTCTTTCGACGACATCCGAAACATTTGGTGGACTTCTCGATTTATATTGTTCAATAAGATTGTTGACCTCATGAGCAAGTTCACGTGGAACTTTGGTAAGAGTATAATCCTCAAACTCGTATGCAGTTTCCCCCTCTACAATATCGTTTTCAGCACCACCCTTGTAATACTCTAAAATACGTTGGACTCGGTCTTCGCTCCACCCGGGAGGGAGATTATTTTGCATTGTATTCCCCCTCGCATATGTTTTCGATAACCTGATCACGATTATGCAGACAATCAAACATCTCCAAATTATTTATTACTTTTGCCATTATGTATGCCTTTTTATTTGCTCACATCTCCAACAACGATATACACAGGATTTGCCGGCTTAAACGCGGTCTCTCCTGCAAGTTCGTATCCTTTTGAGACCTGAACGTGAATCACCTCCTCAAATATCCCGAGCGACTTCATGCATCCGATGATCCGGGCAGCGGTCTCAATCCGAGCCACATTTGCGACCACCCGCCCCCGGACTTTGGCGCAGAGTCCTTTAAGCACGCTCTCGACATTCTTTGTGCCGCCGACAAATGCGCAGTCGATGCGGGCAGGCAGATCTGCAATCGCTTCGGACGCCTCGCGGTGGACAAGTGTTGCTTTGCCAAGGATTCCGGCGGCAGCGAAGTTCTGCTCTGCCACCGTGATGGCTTCGTCCCGGATGTCGATTGCGTAGATCGTGTCCGCGAATCTCGATGCCGCGATCGAGACCGCGCCTGTGCCGCAGCCGATGTCGCAGAATGTGTCGCCCGGGCGGAGTTTGAGTTTCGCGATTGTGATCGCGATGATCTCTGGTTTGGTGGGGCTTGCTGAGAGCATTGTAAACACCTATCCATATTTTTCAGCGATTGTATTTATCTCTTGCTTTGGGATCTAAAACACTTCGCGTGTCCATCCCCGCCACACCGCCCACCACACCTAATGTCCTGACAACCTCGCCCATGCGTTAGACATAAGTCTGAAAAGGGCATCTGTATGATCGGTGAGCCATCATGAGAATCCCAGTAGTCGCAGGGCAGTTCTACCCATCAAATCCCAGAACCTTGAAAAAAGATATCAAATCATACTTTTCAGGCATAACGATCAAGCCAGATCCAGCGATCATGGGCGCGGTCGTGCCTCATGCCGGATACATGTACTCCGGAAGAACGGCCGCGCATGTATATGCAGCACTCCCGAACGCCGACACCTTCGTAATCATCGGACCGAACCACACCGGATACGGCTCCATGGTCTCGGCGTCGGCTGATACATGGCGTACGCCGCTTGGGGATGTCGATTCCGATCTCGATCTCATCGAGTCGATTCCGCGGCGCATCATCGATATCGACGAGAGCGCACACCAGTATGAGCATTCGATCGAAGTCCAGATACCGTTTCTCCAGACGCTTTTCAAGGACTTCAAGATAGTTTCCGTATGCATGGGCTTGCAGGACGAGGAGACCACACGCGATGTGAGCGACGAACTGATGGATGCGATCTCAGAGACAGACAAGAAGGTTGTTGTGATCGCA
>JAUWGA010000150.1 GCA_030606635.1 Methanosarcinales archaeon | reverse complement strand
GAGAAGATTCCTTGCCGGGACCCAGACGCGTCTCGCTGAATCCACGGAAGCCGCGCCGTCCAGTTCATGCTCCGCAAGCTCTGGCAGCGCGGACGCATCGGTGAGCGCACCCCCAAAATTTCGGATCCACGGAAGTTCGATCACCTCGTGCAGCACATCGAACTCGCGGCAGATCATGGTTGCGTGCTCGAGCTCGTTTGTAGCTGCCCGCTGCCCGTAATCGAAGGTGAGCGCGAGAAGTTCCGAGCAGCGGTCGTACACGTGCTTGAATGCGACTGTTGAATCGAGTCCTGCTGAGAGGAGGATTACTGATTTCATGCTCGCATAAATTCCCGCACGATCTCGGCAGACCCCTCTGATTTAAACGCCCTGATAAACTCGCCCGCCTCTTCGTACGCCCTATCCTCGATTACCGATACGGTCTCATCGCCGAGAGAATTAAGTTCCTTAAAAAACTCTTTTATCGCAAACTTACTGTTCTTCCCGAATACCTCGACATCGCTCTTCCCCCCTGCCGAATAATTCGCAATCGCCCAGTCCCAGATCCGCTGGTACAGATCAGGTTGCTCTTCCTTGAGGACGTCCCAGACCAGATTCATCCAGAAGGTGCCGACGTTTCCCTTGATGATATCGCCATGCGGGAACTGCTCCGCAATTAGCCGCCGCGGTGTTCCTGTGATACCGTGCTGCGCGATCCGCACATCCAGATCGCTATCCCGGAGCGCTTTTGCCACCTCTTTCGTCCTCGGGATGTCGATGCTGATCTGTTTGATCGGGTTGCCGTCTTTGTCAAAGATGTTTCCGTGCGTGCTGCCGTTTGCGATAGCAAGCACCTGCGGATATATTCCGGCAGCATTTAGCGACCTGATAAAGACCACCGCTTCTTCAGGTGTCGTCAGAACCATTCCGGATTCGCCAGTCCTCCCGATCTCACCGACCTCAACCTCCAGCCCGAAATCGCTGCCACCCATCTCTGACTCGATGAACTGCGCAAGCTCGATCGTTGCATCGATGTTTGGTGCAAGCTCCTCTGCCGTATCCCTCCCATCGAAATTGAAGAGATGCGAGGCATCGATCGCAAAACTGGTAAAACCAGCATCTATCTGCGCTGCGATCAGCTCCTTAACCGAATTGAGTTCCTGCACAGTCCCTTTCGTAACACCGATGTGATCCGCATGTAGCGCCCAGATATCAAGACCGACCGATCCTGCGGCTGCGTAAGTCCGCATCGAGAGTTCCGCAGGAGTAAGTCCTGTGTACCCGCCTGTAAGATTGCACTCTGACTTTGCCAGTTCGATTAAGATGGCGGAATCGAGATCCTTTGCGGATCTGAAAATACCTTTTGTTACACCGGGAATGATCCGGGTGTTGCACGCCATTATTATGCATTTTTCAGCCTTCAAAGCGTTGAATATGACCGAGCCTGATATTGGATTATGCCCCATAAAAGTCACCTGCCCCATATTTGGGCTCATGCATTAATACTTTTCCTCGGGTCTTGTTGGGGATCGCTGATGGCGCGAATTTGGATGTCATCGAATACAAGAGTGATTTCACTAAAATTCGGGTTGTATCCGCGCCCCATCACTCCACAAAGAGCACCTGACTCCGCTTCGGACCGATCGAGACGATCCCGACAGTAACACCGAGAATCTCCTCGATCCTGTGCACATAATCCCTTGCAGCGGCAGGCAGGTCAGAAAACGTATCCGCCGAAGTGATATCCTCGCACCAGCCGTCCATAGTCTCGTACACAGGAACACATCGCGCAAGATCGGATGAAAGTATCGGAGGATGCTCGATCAGCTTGCCATCCAGTTCATAGCCGGTGCAGATGCTGATCGGGTCGAGCCCGTCGAGAACGTCCAGTTTCGTCAGTGCGATACTCGTGTACGCATTAAGCTCCACGGATTTTCTCGCAAGAGGTGCATCGAACCATCCGCACCGCCGCGGTCTGCCTGTGGTGGTGCCAAACTCAGCCCCAGCTGTCCGGAGCGCCTCACCGAGCTCGCCGTGATCTTCGGTCGGTAGCGGACCCTCTCCGACCCGTGTGATGTACGCCTTGACAATCCCGATCACATGATCGACCCGGGTCGGTCCGACTCCGAGATACATACATGCGCTTCCTGCAACAGTGCTTGAGGATGTTACGTACTTCTGTGTGCCGTGGATGATATCGAGATGTGCACCCTGCGCACCCTCTGCAAGCACGTTCCTGCCGGAATCAAGCGCACGGTTCAGCTCATGCGAGACATCGGCGATGTACGGCTCAAGCGTGGCGCCGTATCCGGTATAATCAGGGATGCTTCCGCGCACCACACCGGGATCGCCTCCGAGATCAATGATCGCACGCTCCTTCTGGGGTGTAAGTTCGTCCATGAGTCGGGGAAAAGCAGCTCTATCGGCGAGATCTGCCAGCCGCACCTCGTCCCTTGAGATCTTGTCGATGTACGCAAATCCGATGCCGCGAGCGGTTGTCCCGATCTTTTCTGTCCGTCTCTGCTCGCGCAGTTTGTCCATCTCGATGTGGTACGGCATGATGATGCTTGCTTTCGCATCGATCCCGAGCTTCTCAGGGGTTATCTCGATGCCAGCACTTCTGAGCATCTCGATCTCCTGAATAAGTACTATCGGATCGACAACCACGCCCGGACCGATCAGGAGCCGGGCATCGGTGAGAACACCTGACGGGATTAAGTGGAGTTTGTAGGTGTCGTCTCCGACGATCACGGTGTGCCCTGCGTTATTTCCGCCCTGGAACCTGACAACGAGATCATAATCCTTGCCCAGGACATCGACAATCTTTCCCTTGCCCTCGTCGCCGAACTGAGCGCCTGTAATGATAGTGAACATACTCCTGATTATGACACTTGGAGTTGTAAACTCTTTTGGACGAAAACTGCGAGACTTTTTGAGGGGGTGTCAACTTGCGCGGGCGTCGCATCGAAAGTCTGGTTATTTCAGTGTGCTTATTTACCGCGAAGGACACCGTCTAAAATTCTGGTACTGCCCTAACATACGATAGTTTATCATAGTAGGCGATAAAATCAGTTATTTTTGGAACATTGGTTCTCTATTACATTCAAAATGAACGTTAATCCGGGAAAACTCTTTTGAATGTTGCTTTCATCCGATTCTATGATCAATTTCCCCGCACCTCTTCCAATGCTTCTTGTATGAAATCTTTCTTCAAAAAAATCTCGGATGTTCTTTTTTCCCGGTGGGATCGTTATATCCTTTTCTAATTTTATTAATGTTAAGATTTCATCTTCTATAGATTTAATTCCAAAAATTACTATATAAATCTGCAATATGCGAGAACCTAATTTCCCTTTTATTATAAATGTACCGTCTGGTGCATTATCATCTGTTTCAAGAATCCTTACATGTTTATTCGATAGTCGCTTTTCAATCATTCCCTGAATCTTGTTATTATTAAGTCTGGTTACATCTCTTTTTTTCACACCCTGAACAATGTGTTCTCTATCGATCAGAAATAGAAAAGTATTGATTTTGGGAGATGTCTTAGTAATAACGGTGTTGATAGAATCAAGTACGGATAATCCAGTTTTCTTGCGTCTTGACGCTTTGGGGAACAATAAGGTGCATGTTCTATCGTATCTTTCAGCCATTGCCTTTAATGTGGGGAATTCATCGGTCCCGTCACCAGTCCCAACAAAAGACCAGAGTTCTGCGGATTCATCCCAATCCCTGACCACCCTCATTCTAAATCCCCAATGCGCCTACAAGTAGCCTCGGATCTGCATTTGCGTTCATCAAATCTTCCAGTTCATCAATGGCTAATGATTCATGAATAAGCGTGTCGTCCTTTAACTTTCTCATTTGGAGGATTTGAAGATCCGTAGGGCTAATTTCCAGTTCTAACAACTGATAAAGAACATCTATGCTGTGTGTAGAGAGAACCACCTGCCAGTCTTTTTTTGATAGCCATTCAAGTTGCGCTCTGATAAGAGTTGGATGTGATGCACTCTCAAAGTCATCCCAGAGTACTACACGAGGCGAATGTGCTTCTAACAAAAGCATGATGATGGTCGCCCTCTTTATACCATCGCCCAGATCATCCAGTTTTATATATAAGGGGGATCCATCAGGTCGTTCTTTTCTACAAGACAGCCCTTCCCTTGTCCATAAAACCTCGGTATATTTTTCATCGATGCACTGGTTAACGAACTCCGCGACTCGCTTATTTGCACCGCTTTTAACGATTTCGTTCTCTAAGGATGAGACATATTCAGCATATCTGTCGAGGGTTTTCGT
>JAUWGA010000010.1 GCA_030606635.1 Methanosarcinales archaeon | reverse complement strand
GTCCCGCTCTGGGTTCCGATCATCGGAGCCGCGTTTGCGATAGCTGTTCCAAAATACATCTTCGGCGGCACAGGGACGCTGGTGTTCCATCCGGCACTGGTCGGTTTTGCATTCCTGCTTGCTGCGTGGCCCACGCTGATGAGTGTGGAATCGACACCAAATCTCGGCAGTTTCTCTGACCTATTCCTCGAGACTGGTGCTGGCAGACTTATCGAATTCTCGCCGATAGCGGTATTACTCAGCGGTGCATTCGTTCTGTACAAGAGATACGTGGACCGGCGGGTGGCACTCAGTGCCACTATCCTGCTGCTACTCTTGATGCCGATCGTCGGGATGGGTTCACAACTTCCTTATGTGCTAACCGGCGGCTACTTCCTCGGACTGATATTCCTTGCGGCAGACCCGATCACAACGCCGGCGTCAAAGAAGGGCAGACTGATCTACGGGGTCATGCTTGCCGTGCTGATATTAATCCAGCTCCATTTCAATGCCTACTTCACGGGGATGTGCTTCGCAGTGCTCCTGATGAACGTCTTCAGCCCGCTCATCGACAGAAGCACCATACCAAAGCCGATCGGAGGGAAATAAAATGGCAGAAACAAAAGATTCCACTGTAATGATACTCGTCAAGCTAACGCTCATTGCTGCGGTGGCGGCTGTGGTCCTGACAGCGACGTATGGAGTCACTCAGGCACAGCTTGAGAAGCTGGCAGCGGAGGCAGGCGGTCCTGACAAACAACTGCTCGAGATGGGCGTCGTCCCTGATGCTACTAAGTTTAAGCTGGTCGGTGGCGGAGAAATCTGCTACGAGGCTTATGACGGTGGCGACCTGATCGGTTATGGAGCCATGGCAGAGGTTCAGGGCATGCAGGACATATTAACACTCGCAGTCGGGGTAGATTCTGATTTCGTGGTGACCGGAGTTGCTGTGGTCTCGCAGAAAGAGACACCTGGAATCGGTGATAAGGTCCAGAAAGACGAAGGGTTCGTAGCACAATTCGCAGGGGTCGGGCTTGATGGGCTGGCACTGAGCGATGATGGCGGTCAGATCGATGGCATCTCCGGCGCAACGATATCATCCAGATATGTCACCGACGGAGTCGTTGAAATAATTGGAAAGATGCAACAGGAGGTTTCATAAATGGCAAAGAAATCCTTTGTAGGAGAGATAATCAGAGGTATCATCAAGGATAATCCAGTATTCGTGCTTGTGCTCGGTCTCTGTCCGGTACTTGCTGTGTCCACGTCGTTTGCAAACGCGCTCGGCATGGCACTGGCGTTCACCTTTGTGATGCTCGGCTCAAACATCTTCGTCTCTCTTCTGCGAAAGCAGATCCCGCCAGGCGTCAGAATCCCGATATTCATCCTGATCATCTGTACCTTCGTTACGATGGTTGATATGATACTTGAGGCATTTCTGCCGCCGATGTACGAGGCGCTCGGGATATTTGTGCCGCTGATCGTTGTGAACTGCATCGTGATCGGACGAGCTGAAGCGTATGCGAACCGAAATCCGGTGCTACCTTCAATAGCAGACGGAATCGGCATATCGATCGGTTTTGCAGTAGCACTGATGTTGATCGGCAGCATCAGGGAAATTCTCGGAACCGGCGGGTTGAAACTCGTGATGCTCTGGAGTGAGGCAGGCAAACTTGGATTTTACCCGCTCTCATCCATCCCCGGGTTCTCATTCGTCCCCGAGGTTATATCATTCCCGATTGAGCCGGCAATCGTGATGGTCACACCACCAGGCGCGTTCTTAACGATCGCTGCACTGATGCTTCTATTCAAGATCATGAGTGATCGCAAACGGATGAAACAACTCAAAAAGGAGGGTTACGAGATATGATCGAAACACCCGGACTTATGCCGACAGAGGACCTCTTCCCGATCTTTGTGAATGCGATGTTCACAAAGAACTTCCTCTTGATCATGTTTCTCGGACTCTGTTCGTATGTTGGTCTGACCACCAACTCGGAGACCTCAAAGGGCATGTCGATGGCGGTCACCTTCGTTATGACGATGTCGGCGATCCTCACATGGCCCATCTATCATTATCTCCTGAGCCCTGCAAGTATTATAGGGAAGGATCTGACATTCCTGCGGACGATCTGTTTCATCCTCATCATCGCTTCATTTGTACAGCTTGTTGAGTTCATCATACGCAGGTTCAGCCCGCCGCTCTACAAGTCGCTCGGGATCTATCTCCCGCTGATCGCAACGAACTGCGCTGTTCTTGGTGTGGTGCTGATGAATATACAGGAGGGCTTCACATACGGGGCAAGCATCATATACGCGTTCGCGGCAGGTCTTGGCTACTCATGGGTGATGCTTGCGACAGCGGCTGTGCGAGAGAAGCTGATCATGCGGGGTGTTGACCTCTTCAGCGGCTTCATCGGCGCATTCTTCGCAGCGACGATGGTCGCACTAATCGTTGTCAGCTACTTTTCGGTGGTGAAACTATGACCGTTGATCTTATGAGTTTGCTACCGCCTGCAATCGCTGTGCTTGGCGCACTCGGGCTTGCGATGGCAGGAATGCTCGTATGGGCATCAAAGGCGTTCTATGTCGAGACCGACCCGCTTGTAGATGCGCTGATGGAACTGATGCCAGGTGCGAACTGCGGAGCCTGCGGATACCCTGGATGCGCTGATTTTGCAGAGCACGTCGTTGCGGGGGATATTACGCCGGATTTATGCACCTCGTGTGATGCAGAGACTTTCGAGATGATCGGAGAGCTGCTTGGAATGGATATCAGCGCAGCAGAGCCCATGTATCCGGTCACGATCTGTCAGGGCGGCAAAAACTGCAAGGACCGATACGATTATATCGGTGCGGACACGTGTAAAGCCGCAATCCTGCTTTCGGGCACAAAGAAAGCCTGTTCGTACGGGTGCATCGGTCTTGGCGACTGCGTGCGAGCATGCATGTTCGATGCGATCGAGATTGCAGATAACGGACTTCCAAAGATCAAGAAGTACAACTGCAAGGGCTGCGGCGCATGCGTGACCGCGTGTCCGCAGGATGTGCTCACGATTGCAAAGGAGCACGGACCAGTGTATGTGGTCTGCGCATCACACGACAAGGGCAAGTATGTCAAAGAGGTCTGCGAGTTCGGATGCATCGGATGCGGAATCTGCAAGAAGAAGTGTCCAGAGGGCGCGATCAAACTCGACAAGGCGCTTGCCGTGATCGATCAGGAGAAATGCAACCAGTGCGGGACCTGCATCGAGGTCTGCCCAAGAAACGCGATCGTGAAGCTGTGAGTATAAGTAGGTGTGGGCAGTTGCTCACACCACGATCTCGATGCCGTACACCTGCTCAGGGTTCTCCTTGTGCACCTTCCAGAAGACCTCCTCGCCGAACCTGTCGACCAACTGCAAGGTTCTCCGGGGAACGGTCTTTGGCCCGAGCACCGCTCCAGGTCTCTCAGGATCGTCGATGTAATCAGTCTCCATCATGAACCTGCTCCCCTCGATAAGCGCGCTCTCGATCGCGCCCTTGCCTGCGAGCACTCCCGGAAAGATCCCTTCGCGTTCAAAAACATGTATCAGCGGCGGAGCATAATGCTTGACCACCTTTCCGGGTGAAATCCCGGATCTCTTAGCGATCACTGCGAGATCCGCGATCACTGCCGCGTCAGCAGTCTCGGTGTGGAGTTGCACAGCACATCCGGCATCACGCGCGAGAGTCATGCCGTAAGCCATGATGCGGTTGGACGCATCCCACACGCTCTGAGAGACCTCATAGTGTGGTCTTCCGGTCTTGATGGCTATCGCCTCGTTCTCACAAACAAAACGCTGTGCGATCTCAAGCCCGGAAATCATCAACTCCTCTGCCCGCGTCTGCCCCACACGGTCAGATAGCACCGTGATCTCGGCAGGATGGACCCCGAGCACAGGGAACGCGGTAACACTGACATCGGACAGGTTTATCTCACGCGCGATACTGATCGTCTCCTCAAAGACCGGTTCGTAGTCCTCTGGCTTAGTTATTTCCATACCAAGCGTCCATGATGGCTTTGATACAAGGATGATGTGCGTGCCACCCGCGCGGGCAAACTCCTTGACCGCCAGAATCCCTTTCCCCTTGCGATCGAGATGGATATGATTGTCAGTAATCGGGATCATGGATCATAAATCATAACAATCCGAGTTCATCGAGATCATTTACAATTTTGATGACGACGAGTTTCGAATCTTCCGGACTTTTGCATCCGGTGATGATCATTTTACCAGATCCGAATAGCAGCACGACCGATTTCGGCTCTTTAATTCGGTAAACAAGTCCCGGAAACTGTTCCGGCTCGTATTCGATGTTTTCGAACCCAAGACCCATCGAAACGGCATCGAGATTGATCACGCATCCAAGGTCCGCAGATGAAACGATATTATGTAAAACGAGTTCAGTCTGTCCCTCTGTACTGATCCCGATCTCTTCAAGTTTCTCAAATATCTTTTTTACCCCGACCTCGACATTTGCGATCTTCTTTGCGCCCGTACACACGATCTTCCCGCTTCCGAAGACAAGAACAGCAAGTTTTGGATCCTTGAGTCTATAGATAGCTCCGGGGAACCTCTTTTTGTTGTATTCAGCTCCCTCTATCAGCTCTGACACGCGTTCAAGATCTATTTTACTTGATATCGAGGTGGACGCAACCACATTCTCGATTTTGATCGTTTTTGTGATGTCTTCAATAGGCATGTAGCAACCTTCGGCATAATATTTCAGTGAAGATGGTATTAGTTGTATGAATTGATATATTAACCTTACTGAAAATGGGGGCTGTCAACCAAAGAGCGCACTGCCGCACCAATAAGGTTTTAAATCATTACACCAACGATCATCTCAACCTTATTAGATACACGGAGGACAAACCATGGCATATGGAATTGAATTTGTACCAAGTGACCCTGTTTTGAAGATAGCCCATTACACCAAGATGGCTGAGCAGAACGGGTTCGACAACGTCTGGATCACAGACCACTACAACAATCGTGATGTGTACACCACGCTTGCGTTGCTCGCAGCCAACACCAACACAATCAAGCTCGGAAGCGGTGTCACAAACCCCTACACGAGAAACGTGGCGGTCGCAGCATCCAGTATCGCTGCTGTAAACGAGATATCAGGCGGACGCGCAATCCTTGGATTGGGTCCCGGTGACAAGGCAACCTTTGATAAGATGGGGATCGAGTGGGTGAAGCCACTCACCATGACAAGGGAGACCGTTTCAGCACTGCGCGAACTCTTTGCTGGAAAGCCAGTCAACCAGAAGGGTGAACTGGTATCACTCTCTGGTGCCCAGATGGCATTCGCTGCAGGAGATATTCCGATCTACCTCGGCGTGCAGGGACCAAAGATGCTTGAGCTTGCAGGAAAGATCGCTGATGGTGCGCTCATAAACGCATCGCATCCGTTGGACTTCGAGGTCGCTGTAAAGGAGATCAAGAAGGGCGTGGACTCGGCAGGCAGGAGTATGAAGGACGTCGATGTGACCGCGTATGCATGCTTCTCCATCGACAAGAAGGTGGATAAGGCACTGAACGCGGCAAAGATCGTTGTTGCATTCATCGTTGCAGGATCGCCGCCGATGGTTCTTGAGAGGCACGGCATCGACCCAAGCGTGATCGGCACAATCGGAGGCGCAATCGCAAAGGGCGACTTCGGCACTTTGATGGGTGGCGCAATCACAACCGAGATGATGGACGCGTTCGCGATCTACGGCACACCAGCAGACTGTGTGGCAAGAATCGACGAACTCATGAAGATCGGTGTCACACAAGTTGTGGTAGGATCGCCGATTGGTCCTGACAAGGAGAAAGCGATCAAGCTGATCGGAAAGGAGATCATTGGAGGCTGAGTGATTTGCCGCCAAAGATTGTAGAAGTCATTGAAAATGGCGTCTGCGCGGCTTGCGGGGCATGTGAAGCAACATGCCCCCTCAATGCCGTTTACATAGAGTCTGAGGCAGATGTGCCGGAAGATGAGACTCGTCCCCCGAGCGCAAGCAGACGCGATCCGAATAATCTGACTTATTATGTTCACGGCGCAGCATGTGAGGTCTGTGAAGACTGTCTGACCTGTTCAAGGGTTTGTCCTGTCGTGGACGGATTCCCTGAGGACGAGTTTGACAACGTGCGAAGCTTCAGAGGAGGAAAGAGCGAGTTAGAGGGGCAGGACGGTGCGGTCGTATCAGCAATACTCAAATCCTTATTCGAGCAGGGAGAGATCGACTGTGCTGTCGGTATCAAGCGGGATGAGAACTGGGGCATCGAGCCATTTATACTGACGAAGGCGTCAGATGTTGATTTATCAAAGGGCACGAAGTACAGTTCAGCGCCTGTTCTTGCGCAGCTTAAGGATGCGATGAAGAAGTACGAGAAGATCGCGGTCGTAGGAGTACCGTGTCAGGCACACGGCGCAGCACTCATGCGCGAGAACATGACCGACCGAATCGTACTTGTAATCGGAATCCTCTGTATGGAGAGCTTCACCAGCGAGGCACTCTGCGATAATATCATCCCGAACATCATGGGGCTCGATATCAAACAGGTCGTGAAGATGGACTTCGGAGGAGGCAAGTTCTGGGCATACACCAAGAACGGCGACAACGGCGAGGAACCCGTAGGTAATAGCATTGCGATCAAGGAAATTGCGGCGCTTGCACGAAACCCATGCCACCACTGTCTTGATTACACTGCATACTACGCAGACATCTCGGTCGGATCGGTAGGCGCGCCAGACGGATGGAACTCAGTCATCGTCAGAAACGATACCGGAGAGAAGTACTTAAACAAGGTGAAAGGCATCGAATATATGGATGACCCGAAACCAGGGATGTTCCTTATAAAGAAACTTGCAGATCAGAAGCACAAGAATAATGCGCCAAAGGAAGGCGGAGCGCATTAACCGTGCCTTCTATATCGGGCGCTTTCAGCCATACCACATAGGGCACCATACCATACTTGGCAACATCGCAGGCGGAGTCGACGAAATCATCGTCGGGATCGGTAGCGCACAGCGTAGCCATGAGCCAGAGAATCCGTTTACCGCAGGCGAACGTGTAGTTATGGTCTCACGTTCGCTGAAAGATTTAGATATTGATTATTACGTAATCCCGATCGAGGATATTCAAAGAAACGCAGTCTGGGTCTCGCATGTGCTATCGATGACCCCGCATTTCGAGACCGTGCACACAAACAACCCGCTCGTTTTTCGATTGTTCGAGGAGGCAGGAGTTCCGGTAAAGCGTTCTCCGATGCACCAGCGGGATATCTATTCCGGAACCATTATCCGAAAAAAGATGCTCTCTGGCGAGGATTGGGAACATCTCGTACCTGATGCTGTGGCAGAGACGATTGATAATATCGGGGGGGTCGAGCGGATCAGGGAGATTGCACGGGACGATATAGGGTAGGATCTGAAGATTGTTTGAAACGTTATTGCGATCTTTTAGATGGCACTGTCTGAAATTTCATCCGGACGAGCCCAGCGCGTCGTGCAGCCGCACCACATCCCCGATCACAACAATCGCAGGCGCCTTAACCCCGCGATCCTTTGCGATATCGACGATCGTGCTTAAACTTCCTGTGGTCACCACCTGATCATCCCTTGTCCCGCGCTCGATTATCGCAACAGGCGTATCAGGGTCACTGCCGTACCGCATCAATTTCGGGATGTACGTGCCAAGCGTGCTCACCCCCATCAGGATAATGAGCGTGCCCAACGACCGCGAAAGCCATTCCCAGTCGAGCATCGACCCTTCCTTCTTCTGCTCATGCCCTGTGATGATCGTCACCATCGATGCATTATCCCTGTGCGTGATCGGGATGCCAGCGCATGCAGGAACTGCTATTGCGGACGTGATGCCGGGCACCACCTCAAACTCGATCCCGGCTTTCCGAAGTTCCAGTGCTTCCTCGCCACCCCTTCCGAAGAGGTATGGGTCTCCGCCCTTCAGACGAACCACCATCTTCCCCTGCGATGCGTAATCGACCAGCAATTGGTTGATCTCATCCTGTGAAAGCGTGTGGTCGCCTGCGTATTTGCCAACATCGATCAGTTCCGCGCTTTTCGGAAGCGACGTAAGTATTTCGGGTCCGGGCAGTTGATCGTACACGATCACGTCTGCCTCCTTGATAAGGCGCAGTGCCTTGATCGTTAAGAGTTCAGGATCGCCAGGGCCGGAGCCGACCAGATAGACCTTCCCATTCGGATGCATGGTAATCCCACTTGCGTTAAGCATAATAACAGTTTCGTGATCACGCGGTGAACGCGGTCGGGACACCGTTCTCGTCCCATCCTCGCTTTTCGTAATACATCGTAAGCGCACTCTCGAAATACTCACGATCCAGCAATTCGCCTGCGTGGGGTCCGGTCTTGATCGGTGTCGTGAATGCCCGCTCGGACGGATAATCATCCTTCCTTCTGACTCCGAGTTTTACGTTGATCGTGCGCGTGAGGTCATAGATGTGACTTGACCGCTCGAACATATCCTCAAGTGTTAATGAAACTCCTGTCGCCGCAGCGAATAGCTCTGCATAGATATGCTCATCGAGCCCGAGTTCGATCCACGGGAGCCGGCAGACGCCGAGACAGTCGAAGAGCGGGCGCACGGTCTGGTGGTATATCACGAGATCGACGCGCTCGTCGAGTGTCCAGTTGCTGCCAAGTTCGATCTCCTTTGCAAGAGGCCACGCCCTGGTGTGGTGTGCGCCGATATCAGAGGTCCCGTATCCAAGCGCCATCGTGATGCCGATCCTCGCATCGTACGCGGTCATCTCAAGACCTTTCGTGTGTGATATTAGATTTTTAAGGTCGGGGAAATGCTTTATCAGTCCGTAAGTCCCATCTGCCACGATATTGCCGATACCTTTCCGGTATGCGATCTTTTCAATCAACTCAAGAACCGAATCGCCATCCCCCCACTTCAAGGTCATCCCGTCCAGATCATCGCGATTGAGGAGTCCCTGTTCGTATCCATCGATCAGGACCGCTATCAGGTTGCCTGTCGATATGGTATCGATGCCAAGGTCGTCGCACAGCATATTTGCACGAAGGATCGCTGCAAAATCGGTTACACCAACGTTTGAGCCGAACATACATGCAGTCTCGTATTCAGGACCCTCGGTCACGGTTCCTGCATACTTCCCCTCCTTGACGAGGCATATATTTCCGCACGACATCGGGCAGCAGAAGCATGAGGTGTCCCCGATCTTGTATTTCAGCATCGTATCGCCGTTTATCATGTCAGCGCCGTCGAAATGGGCATCGTTGAAGTTGTGGGTCGGCATCGCACCCGCGGTGTTGATGTAATCGATGACCGACATCAAGCCCTGCTGCTGCCATAACTCGAAGAGATCGTGGCTCTTCAGGTAATCAAATGCCCGGTCGCCTGCGTTGATGAGCGCGTCCATGTCATGGACAGGCAGGTCGTGAGAGCCCCTGACTGCTACTGCTTTTAAGTTCTTTGAGCCAAAGATTGCCCCCATGCCTGTGCGCCCGGCATTCCGGCTCCATTCGGTGTTGATGCACGCGAATTTGACGAGATTCTCTCCGGCAGGACCGATAACGGCAACCCGGGTCTCGATGTCGCCCAAATCCTCTTTTACCGCACGCTCGGTATCGGAACTGGTCTTGCCCGCATAAGCGGATGCGCTCTTGATATCGATATCGCCATCATCGATGCAGATCATGGAAAGAGTATCCGCCCTGCCTTTGATGACCAGCGCATCGTAGCCAGCCTGCCGCAGTTCCACTCCAAAAAGCCCGCCCATGCTGCTATCGCCATATATGCCGGTCAGCGGCGAGATCGATACGAACGAGTTCTTGCCTGATGCCGGAAGGTACAAGCCAGAGAGCGGACCCGGCGCGATCACTATGACGTTCTCAGGACCGAGTGGCTTTAGATCAGGGTGCTTCATGAGATTGTCGAGCACGATCTTTGCGCCCCAGCCTCTGCCGCCGATGTATTTCAGCGCGAACTCGTCATCAACATCGGTTACGACCGATTTGCCTTTGGTCAGGTCGATATTCAGTATCTTCTTTGTGTAGCCGCCTTTGATCTCCATCTCGATGCCTCGTGTTTGTGCGCAACTTTATCCGTACTTGGTAAAGTAAGTTATGTTGCGCGTGTGGGATGTGTGTGGGATATGAGTTATTGCGCAGAGACCGGGGCTGGTGCTTGAACCCTGCTGGACGTGGCGCCCCCAGACCCTGTGAGTCGCAACAGTAAACCTTATTGCAACGTTTAACATAATCTATCGCCATGGTGATAAACATTCGCCGAAACGATAGAATCCCATAGAATATAATCGAAAACCGATGATCAAAACATATACAATCAAACTATATCCAAACAAGAACAAGGCCAAAAAGTTGAACAGCCTCGTTTCTTTTTGGAGAGATCACGTCGATCACAAGATCAAGATATTCTGGGAATTCGACGAAGTGAAAGGTTCTTATCCGCCGAAAGAACATTCTACAGGTGGCAGACTTATCCGTGACGCATCTGTCAAAGCATGGCAGATCGTGAAAGGCGCGAAAGCAACCAAACAAGAAGATAAACCGGCATTCGACGGGTTTGAAATCGATCTGAATCAGTTCTCTGCTTACATCATAGAAGACTTTGAAACAACTGAATTCGACACATGGTTCAATATCATCAGCCTCGAAAAACATAAGCGTTTGAAGATTTCCGGTAAAAAAACGCCGGTCTTCAATGCCGCGTTAGAAACGGGAATGTTGAAAAAGTCATTCAAACTCATCCGAAAGAACGGAGACTACTATATGGAATGTTTCGTGGAGTTTCCAGAAGTAGAATCCGGTAACACCAATGTAATTGGTGTCGATGTCGGAATCAACCACGCAGCAGTCACGAGCGACGGGGTATTTTACGGCAGCGATGTCCGAGACCTGCAGAAGAGAACGAAACACCGAGCATATAAAGGATTGAGCGCGGTCAAACAAAGGCTAAATGCCATAGCGAAAGAAATCGTTGATGACCACCCAAAACAGGATTTTGCAGTAGAGCAACTGTTATTCAAAGGCAAAGACAGCAGAACTAAAGCATTCAGACGTAAACACAACAGATGGGCTTACAATCATCTATCAAAACAATTAGAGCAGATAGGGATCGTCAAAGGTTTTGACGTAATTCGTGTGAATCCGAAATACACAAGTCAAACGTGTCCTGTATGTGGGTTCATATCGAGAGGGAACCGGAATTACGAATCGTTCAAATGCTTAGAATGTGGTTTCACTGGACACGCGGACCATGTTGGGGCGATAAACATTTCCGGGAGAGTACCGAAGGATAATCCGTACCTTAAACCAACTGAAAGGAATGATTTACTATGAAAGTTGAAACGGTAAAGCCAATCGTCTGCGCAGCGCTACTCCTTGCAGTGCTTGCACATCCGGCAGTTTCGGTTATCGAGGACGGTTCGATATACGAGGATTATGTGGATATTGGAGAGGTCCCGCCGGTTGAGGTCTATCAGGGCTCAAGCAAGACGTTCTCAATCTCTGCCACAAATCATGGAAATCTCTGCTACGGTGGAGTCATTCTCAAATATACCCGCGATCTGCCAGAGGGGATTACCATAGCCCCTGTAGAATCGCAGACCATCGATATCGGGGAGACTGCTACGTACGAGATAACGATCTATGCCGGGGAGAACACATCTCCCGGAACCTACAACATCGGGATCGCTGATAACGCCGCGAACGATCCGAATACGTGGTATTTCGTAGAGGTATCTGTCCTGACGCCACCCCCACCGCCCACGCCAGTGCCAACCGAGAAGGTTACGCCGGTTGCAGGCGGGATTCCTACCAGACCGGCAGAGGCAGCGCTGGAGACCGAGGGGACAAGATTGACCGAAAGTGTCCTGTTCTGGTTGGTGGTTATTCTGGGCGCGCTGCTCGGGATTGGCGCGTTCATGCGGTACCGGGGCATCTGAGCGGTTCTTGAGTGATTGCCGGGAATCATATCATGCCTCGTCTCTGGTCACAAGATAATCTTTGACCACATCTAAAAATTCCACAGCCCTCTCGATGTTCTTCTCCGCGGTCTCCTCAGTGATCTCTTCTAGTGGCTCATAATCCCCTATCTGCCTCTGCTCAAAGGCTGCCACCAGATACCTGTGAAATTTATGATCGAAGATATTTGTTTTGATGAAATGCTGACCAAACGTAGCAACTACAGCTTTATGTTTCGAGAAATTCAGGCCTTTTGTTAACAGAACTGCTGTTACCAGATAGAACATGGCGTAATACGCCCTTGAAACAGCAAATCCATACAATCCTTCCTCAAATAAAATCCTGGCACCTTTGATACTTTTATCCGCCATCTTTAATAGCGCTTCTATCTCCTCATTCACAGTACCACCCCATCGCGCTGTATATTTGAAATTAACGAGGTTCGCATCAGAAGCCAATCCTTCTCTTTTATTGGGGCAAGTGAGATGAGGGTATCGAATTTCAGAGATAGCAAAGAGATAAGATCGCCTGTCCTTTCAATTTCGGTGCATGCATGGTCGAAATCCTCAAGGATGATAGCAATGTCAATATCAGAGCCCTCTGTTTCTTCTCCCCGGGCGTACGATCCGAAAAGCACTACACCTTTGAGATTACTACCGTATCTCCTCTCAAGCTGCTCTTTTAGTTCGTATGCGATCTCTTTGATGGGCGCGGATGCCGAGAGTCTTTTTGAAGATATCATGGTCAATTCAGATCACCTCTTCTATAATTACATCCGTGCCGCCCATCCGTCCGCAATCGTTGCCTTTCACAGGACTTGCTTCACAACCACCGTGCCGTCAACAGGTGGTGCGCCAAGCACAATTTTCAAGACGTCGTTGACAGCCTCGGCACTGGGCGCATCCCAGTCGCAGAACCCTCTGCCGGAATCGTCAATGAATGTCCCGTTGAACGTGAGATCCGGGTGGTTCTTGAGTTCGGAATCCAGCTTCTTCGTAAGGTCGGTTAGCTCCTCTGAACTGAGTGATGGGAACCTGCCCTCGTCTGTGTAATGGAATACTATTACATTAGCCATCTGTATCGCCTGGTTCTTGTTGTGGGGGTGTGGTTATTTAAGGGTTGAGTTTTTGGGTGCAGGTGTGATTTCACCTGACATTTCGCAGGTATCTACCATCTGGATCGGTTTGGTAGACCTTTTACGCACTCACCCTTCTTTCTGCCGCGCTCCCCCCACCCGAACCGACCAATTACGCCTCCGCGAGCGTCTCCATAACCCCTGCCAGAAATTCATCCATCTTCTTCTCACTCAGATTCGGAAGCGACTGGTCAGCATTCGGCTGGTGCCCCCGTGTCAGCGAGATCGTCTTGATGTGCGGCGCAAAGTGCTTGAGCGCGGAGAGCATCTGGGCTTCGAGGTAGTATAGAACGTCTGTAAAGATTGCAAGATCGTGCTGCCCCTCGCCGCGGACGCCGCCCCATTCCGGGCTCTTCAGAAGATTCGTGATCTCGATTGCGCCCATCTCCCGGTCCGGACGGACGCCCTTCTCACGCATCGCACCTGCAACATGCGCTGTCGCAACGATCGGGATATTCCGCTCCTTTGCAAGGTTAATCGCCCAGTCAAGATGCCTTAGATCGCTTCCAACGATGAGAACCGGGCGCTCTGCCCGCTTGATCGCTGACGCAACGCTCGCAGAGGTTGCGACCTTCCCGAGATGCGGACCCGGGACGTTTGCGCACTGGTATGCTCGTGTCATTGTTAGACCTCCTCTTCGGGTACAAGCCTGGTCGGATCACCTATCGCCTTTCGTGGCTCCCAGCCAGCTTCTTCCAGATATCCCATGATCTCATCCTTCATCGTGATCGGAATGTCACGTTCATTTCGGACGAATAGATGCAGGTCAGGCGGGAGCGTTTTCATGTATTTCTTGTATAGATCGACATAGTTTGAGAGTTTGATCTGTCTCCCCTTCGAATTGTCGCTTGGTCGGATGCACAACTTAGCAATCAGAACGATCGCCTCTTCCATCGTCTCCGCGGGATACGCCAGATGTTCAGGAGCGGGTTCGCCCTCCACGACCTCGCCAGTCCTTTTGTCGTAGAGCTCCCACTCGCTTAGTTCCTTGTTACTGATGTACGCCCGTCTGTACTTTGATCCGTGTGGACCAAGGACTACAGGGATGCCCCACCTGTTGGTGCCTGTGCCGATGGAGGCTGCTTTCTGGCTCATCGCACCCCACGCGACACCACATGCGCCGACTTTGTTTAAGATGTAGTCAGCGATCTCCTCGAAGTTTCCACGGAGCGGAAGGCGGGCGAAGATTGCCGCGACCTTGATTGCGGCACCTATGACATGAGCGTTTGCAACGCACGAGCCGATGTTGACAATACCGCCCGCATCAAATGTGCCGGGGTACTTTTCGTAGAGCGTCTGTCCATCCTCGCAGCGGTACATCGCCATCGCCATCGCCGAGCAGCCCGTTGCAACGACGATGTAGTTTCGGCGCGCAAACTCTTCAGCGATCTTTGCGACCTCGACCTCACCGTCAGGGAAGTTGCTGCAGCCGACGAGCGCAACGATTCCAGGGATCTCCCCAAGCACGAGCGGAGCGCCTACCTTCCGAATCTCGGTGTCAAGCACTGGTCCTCTCCCAGCCCGCATCGTGTACGTCTCGCCAAATGCGATCTCCTGAGCAGATTTAAGAATCATGCTCACGATCGGAAGGTCTTTCTTGCACTCGGATTCGCATCTGCCGCAACTCATGCACGGGCTAAAGAGGTCAGAAAGCCCTTTGAAATCGCCCTCTTTCGCTTTGATCATCGCGTCCTTTACCGGAAGGCTGTTCGGACACGCCCGGTCGCACCAGCCGCATTCGATGCACTCCTCTGCAAGCTCTCGCACTTCCTCAAGTTCAGGTAAGTGATTGAGCGCATCCCTCTTCGGTTTCATCTTTAGCGCGGTCTCTGTTATCACCTTAGCCGCCTTGTGCGGGTCTGATATCAGAACGCCGGGTGCGCCGTTCAGAAGATCCTCGACGACCTTGTCGGAATCGCGATTCGTAACATCCGGAAGATTGTAGCATATTTTATCGGTTGTCAGGATCAGTGGCGCTCCGACCTTCTGCGCCTCCTCCAGAAGGTCTGTTCTGACGCACTGCTCGTCCAGGACGATGACATCAGCAATTCCAGACCGTACGAAGAAGAGTTGCATGGATAATGGACCGATGACCTTTGCAGATGCGCTGTACCTGCTCGTCTCAATTGCGGTACAGCAGATTCCGCAAACCTCCATCTTGTCAGAGAGACCATGCTCCTCTATGTAATCGATCGTTGCGACGCTCACAGCCGGGTAATGCCCGATGAAGACGATGATAGGTTTTGTCCGATCAACAGAGCCAAACCCGAACTCAATGAGCGCAGCGTCGGGGTCGCCTTTCGGGAAGTCGAACCCCGCGATCTGCGCGATGTCCGCGACCTCCTTTGCAAGGTTGTCGATCATTGAGATATGCAGCGCCTTTGACTCGAAATCGATGTACGAACCTTCCTGACCCGTATGCGCGGACGAGAGCGCGTGTACAAGCTGCTGGTTCACGTAATCGAGTATCCCCTCGAGGTCGCCAAGCGTCTTTGGTATGGTGCCAACAACGGTTCGTATGATTGGAGCCTCAACATCGATGTGGGGACCAAGATCGATCGGGTGATCCCTTCCGCGCCATTTGATCAGTTCGTGCAGCACATGGTTCGCGTGCCCCGCGTGCGCTGCTGTCCCGATGCAACATGCGATCAGGACCATGCGCGCCTGCTGTGCCGCAATGTCGATTCCGCACGCGCCCTTCCGGTCGCCTGTGAGATCGCACTTTCCGTACGTGCAGAGGCAGCACATGTCGCAGATCGGAGCGTAAAATGGCGGGAAGTCCTTTAACAGGCGGTGATCCCAATTTCGAAGCGAGAGAATTCCAGGCTTCGGGGTGGGTCCCATCGGCTCCCATTCCTGCTCTGCGAGTTCCTCCTCGGTGGTGACTTTGCCGATGTTGATCACCACATTCTCCATGCCGTCGAGTGTGAATCTTCCGTCTTTGATCATGAATAGTCCTCGTTTTGGATTTCTTTGATACGGGTGGTTGATGTAATAAATATGTTTGTGTGGGTGCCTGTGCAAAGGTTTAAGTGAGATCGGTAGAGATCAACTACTCCATGGTGTTATGCACGCTTGTCCGGATAGTGTAGTGGCCTAGCATGGAGCCCTGTCGAGGCTCCGCCCCGGGTTCGAATCCCGGTCCGGGCGTTTTCATAATCTATAGCCCTACAGCTCGGCTCCGATCACGGTTTTGGTCGCGGTCACGCTCTTGTTCTCCCTGATCAAATCGACCAGTTTGTTAAGCGTGCTCAATCCCTGCACCTCGATGACAGCCACGAAGTCGTACTCACCGAATACGTGATACACTTCCTTGATACCATCCAAAGTGCACAATTCGTTGTAGGTCGCCTTCTCCTGCCCTGGCACCACGTTAATCATAGTAACTCCAATTACCATATATAAGAACTCCTTTCTTTGTTATGCATAATGCACCAGTTGTACTCTACTTTAGCATATATTACTGTTGCGATGGGGTGGTTGCACCACGATGAGGCGTTTACCAGCATCAGGACCGCCGTTCCATGAGCATTCCGACCTGAGTTGCCCATGCTTCGAGTTGCACCCGCTCATTGCTCCCGCTGATCAGGTTCATATCGGCGTCTGCGAGAAGGATTGTAAGTTCTGCGAAAAGATCGCTGCCAAAGCCCTTGTCCTCTATAACCCTGCGCAGCCGGTGTGCAATATCTGTGCCGCTCTCCTCCATCAGCAGATCATCGATCCGCTTCCTTGCCGCTTTGAAATCCCCTGCAAGCGACGCATGTAATAGTTCCGAGATCCCCTTCGGGATGCGCTCGAGATCGATCTCATAGACCGTGTTTGCAGTGATCTCACGGTGCTCTATGGCTGCGATCTGTAGCACCATGATCGCAAACGCAAGATCGCCGTCTGCCTCGTATACGATCGCCTGGACTCCGTCGTCGGTGATGGGTGCGCGCTCTGCCTCTGCGATGTGGCGGATATGCGCGGCGACTGTAGCATCGCTTGCGCGGTCAAAGAAGAGATTTAACCCCCTTGAGCGCAGCGCCGGAATCAATCTGGGCAGATGCGTGGTGGACAGGATAAATCTACAGGTATGAGCGTGCTTTTCCATAATGCGCCGCAGCGCGTGCTGCGCATCCATGCTCAACGCCTCAGCACTATCGATGAATATCATCCGAAAGTCAGAATCAAGGGCAGCCATGCCTGCATATTCGTTGATGACCTGTTTGAATACCGAGATCACGGTTTTCTGTATCTTCTTTGGATCGTCAGTCCCGATGAGTCTTGCAAATCTTGGATCTGACACGAGATACTTCTTGCCGCGATCAAAGAAGTTGGATGCGTCGAAGATGGCAAGATTGTTCTCCCACTGATCCCCATAGAGCGCTCTGGCAAGTATGAACACCGTTGACTTTTTTCCGGTGTTTTTAGCGCCGTATAACACCAGATGCGGGAGATTGTTCGATTCGATCAGATGTTTCAGGTTGGATACGATGTGTTCGTGCCCGATGATATCATCAAACGTGTGAGGTCGGTATTTCTCGGTCCAGATCACCTGTTCCATAATCTGGGGATTGTATGCAGGGATATTAAGATTATAGGGATGGCGGGAGGGGGGCCACTTGGGTAGCCATATCAGCCGCAGTTCCCCTCATGACCGCGTCCAGTCGGTCGGATCTGGCTGGTCGATGTCGAGCGCGGTGACCGTACCCAGCGGCACCCCGATGAGACCGCCTCTCGAGTGCAGGGAATAGTGACTTAATTCCAATATTCACACATATGTACGTCAGTTTCACAATTATGGAGACACCAATCAAGATCGCCCATCACAAACGCCCGCCCAATATCAACACTTCTATGGCGTCCACATGGCGCATAGCTGTTTTGGAATTTTGATAAACAGTTGATAACGTCTGAAGCGTCGTCTTTTGATACTGTGTCGACATCGAAGTTTTCAATTAACGACTCGATAAATTCTTTCTGTCTTTCAGTAACACGTTGTTCATTGACGGTCATTTCTATCATCAGCTCCTTTGATTTCTATAATCATACACACGATAACCGTCGTCATGCCTCGTACTTTAGAGCCCGTCCCATAATTAGATATTTCGCGAAATCGGATGCTTGTTTTTCGATATAACGTCCTGTCCGTGCCTTTTTTGTTGTGATTTTGAATTGTGAGACAGCCTCTGAAAAGCGGGGCATCCCGCCGACACATGTCTTAATGTTTTTTATTTATGAATATCATATAGTTTTTCAACTAGACTATCGTAATCCTCACGTATCTGTGCTCGTATTTTTTCTTGGAATTCGGGATTGATATGTTTTAAAGAGAGGGCTTCTCCGTGTTCTGTACTCACATTTTTTGCTTCATTGTCAAATAATTCTATATACTCTTTTAGTAAAGGCTTCAAATCATATGAGGCTAAATGCTGATAGGTTTTAATCTGATTAAAATTTTCGTGAGTAAGTTGCATAAGATTTTTGTTAGAAATTAAGGAGGCATATAATTTTTCTATTTTTTTCTCGATAAAAGTTTTCTTTTTTTCACTTACTGAGTCATTAATTATCGCATATGTGAAAAATAGTAAAGCAAAAGCAACAGCTACACTGATTGTTCCAATATCGAAAATTGACCCAAAATAAGGTAATTGGTGTAAAAGCACGCATAGTAAAAGAACTATTATAAAAATTACCAAAGGGGGAGCTACATTATTTAAAAAGTATCTTATTATATGTTTTATATATTTTTCATCCATTTCACTTAACCCTCTTTAAGCCCCAGTCGGTAGAGTATGTGGGGGCTTTAACAACTTCCTTGGGACATTTTCCGGTTCTACACTTCTTTTTGCTATTATGATTATTCACCTCTTTTATTTTCTTTTCTCTATATATCCTTATCTCACAAAAAGTCACCAAACCCCGCACTTAAGTGGATGAGGTGCGGCATCAGAACAGTTGCAGATATCGATCCAGTTCCCACTGGTGCACCTGAACCCGGTACTCCTCCCATTCCGCAGCAGCAACCCGCATGAACGCTGTGTACACATGCTCGCCAAGAGCCGACCGCACCACCTCATCCGATTCCAGGTAATCGAGTGCGAGACTG
>JAUWGA010000040.1 GCA_030606635.1 Methanosarcinales archaeon | reverse complement strand
CATCGATTGCGGCATCGCGCCAAGGAAATAGACGACAAGAATGTACACGGTGAAGAGGAAGACAAAGAACGATATGTAGATGATGAAGACGTATACGAACATCTCAGCAGTTCGTTCCTTCTTCATCTGCTTCTGGATGTCTGCATCAGTAGCTGCTATGTTGAGCACGCTTCTGACATCGCTATTGGATTCGCTCGCCTCCCCGTATTTACCGTAGATCTAATCTACTTGATCTCAAATATACATGCCTCATCTCCGTTTCCGATCGTGGCCTGCACCTCATGGTCACCAGGTGCTCTTGCAGCGATCCTTGCGAATATGCCTCTTGTAAGATTACAGAGAATCGGATTCCTGCGGGCTTCCCCGGCGCCCCACGGGCATACGGTTCCCTTAACTATGCAGACGTCCGCGTTCCCGATCTCCTCGGCAGCAAAGCGCCCGCCGAGCTGGTTCATCACGCTTGCGCATATTTCCCCGATGCTTGTGCGGTCAAGTTCCCCGGAATCGAATGGATAGATATCAACGATGATCTTCTCGACCATATCAGTCATCTGGTGGATCAGGACCTTCTTCTGCTCCGGAGGAAGCGGCTGGAGCAGCGCAGGGATCATCGCGGTCAGGATGCTCCTGATGCGGTTCTGCATATCGAGCATGTCGCGTTCGGTCAGGAGATCGTCGTGCAGACTCTTGGTGCGGAGGAGTGCCTTCACCCTCGACAGTAGTTCTTCCTTGTTAACAGGTTTCGTGAGAAAATCATCCGACCCTGCATCGCTCCCCTTTATCCGGTCGCCTACATCAGAGAGCGCTGTCACAAGGATGATCGGTATGAACTGGGTGCCAAGGTCGCTCTTCAGCCGCTTGCTGACCTCGTATCCGTCCATCCCGGGCATCATGATGTCGAGGAGGATGATATCTGGTTTCTCAGCCTTTACCTTCTCGATAGCTTCCTCGCCGCTTGATGCAGTTACGACATCGTAGTCGAT
The DNA here is from genome assembly GCA_030606635.1 of Methanosarcinales archaeon. GTDB lineage: Archaea > Halobacteriota > Methanosarcinia > Methanosarcinales > Methanogasteraceae > Methanogaster_A. Next base: position 10,605 of record JAUWGA010000040.1, on the reverse strand, counting down.
GGATAGATGCGCTTCCAGCAGGTCCACGTTCATCGGCTCATCATCGACGACCAGAATTTTCGGTCTTGTCTCCTCAGTCATGTATCCCCCCTGTTACCGGTGTTATCGTGATTAATTCACCCTGCCAGATACTGCGCAACCTCTGACTTGAACTGGTGGACATCGATCGGTTTGGATATGTACCCTGCACATCCTGCTTCCATAAACCGCGCCGCGTCCCCGCTCATTGCGTGTGCGGTAAGCGCAACCACCGGCATCGCTGCGGTCTTGGGATCGGCTTTCAGTTTCTCAAGCACTTCAATACCGTCCATTCCGGGAAGTTGCATATCAAGCAGTATCAGGTCAAATTTTAGATCTTTGACGCGCTCAAGTGCTTCAAACCCATCTTCTGCTGGAGTTACGTCGTATCCGTACGTTTCCAGCAGATCCACAGCAAGTTCCATATTCATCGGATTATCCTCAACCATCAGTATCTGTGTCATCTTCGTTTACCTCCTCACAAGTTGCGCACTTTTCTTGATCTCGTTTACCAGTTCTTCCCTGGCAAACTCTCCTTTGCACATTACCGAGACTACATCGCTCCTCAGCCGTATTATATCTTCTGATGTGGGATCCCTTGATGTGCAGATGATTATCGGAATATTTCTCGTTTCAGGATCCGTCTTCAGTCTCGACACCACGTCAAACCCGCTCACGTCAGGCATCATCAGATCGAGTATCAGCGCATCAGGATGTTCACTGAAGCTCTTACTTATCCCTTCCTCTCCGCCGTATGCGCGTATGACCTCAAACCCTGCTGGCTCGATCATCGATGCTACCAGTTCAACAGCATCCGGATCATCGTCCACGACAAGCACCTTTGGCATATCGATCCCGAGCGATTCCTTAAGATTGTTCAATGCAGCGACGAAGGTTTTCTTTTCAACCGGTTTTACGAAGTAATCCACCACTCCAAGCGAAAATCCAACCTCCGCCTCATCCAGCATCGATACCACGATCACAGGGATGTTGCTCGTTTCGGAATCGTACTTCAGGTACTTGAGCACGTCCCACCCATCCATGCCCGGCAGCATGATATCCAGTGTGATTGCGAATGGTTTGAGTCTCTTCGCGACTGCCAGCGCATCCCTGCCATTGTAGGCAGGTATAACCCTGTATCCTGCGCCGGTAAGCGTAACTGTCAAGAGTTCGCTTGATTTTGTGTCATCCTCTACCACAAGGATGAGCGGTTCATCCCCGCATCCCCCGGCAGGTTCGATGATCGCTGGAATCTCGATAGCAGCGAGATCTTCCGCGGTCACAGTCTCTTTCACTGCCGGAACTTCATGCATCTTTTCAGGCATTTCCGCCTCAGCCCCGACCTTGACCTCGTCTCCGGCCATGCCCTCTTCTGTCGCTTCCGCTTCCTTTTTAGCTTTCGCCCTGCACTCTACCGGAATCGTGAATGTGAACGTGCTGCCCTTCCCGGGTTCGCTCTCGGCCCATGCCGTGCCGCCGTGCAGTTCTGAAAACTTCTTGACGAGCGAAAGCCCGAGTCCGGTTCCGCCGTACTCCCTGTCTGCCAATAACAATCGTTCTATAACGATACTCTCTGACAATTATAAGTTCTGCTTTCTGTCAAACCCGACCTTCGGTTCAAAGCCCAGATCCTTGATCCGCGTGATATCCGCGTACAGCGTGCTCACATCGCCAGCCCATGTCCTGCCGCCGTACCGTATCTCTGCCTCCGGCGATATGATCGAGACCATCAACTCGGCGAGATGCTTGATCGATGTCGGGCTTCCGCCGGCGGCATTGTAAACACCCTCGCCGCGCTCTGCAACCAGCATAAAGGCATCTGCCATGTCAGAGACGTAGCAGTAATCCCTGATCTGCTCGCCTGTGCCGAGAACCTCGAGCAGTTCTGGTTTTGCTCTCAGCTTCTGTATGAAATCGTACATCACGTATCTCGGTTGCCTCGTCCCGTAGGTGTTAAATATCCGTATCGCTGCAAACTCGATTCCGTACGTCTCCTTAAACGCGAACCCATACCGTTCGCCTGCAAGCTTCGATGCCCCGTACGGCGATATCGGCTGGAGCGGATGGCTCTCATCGATTGGGGTGTAGACTGGTTCGCCATAGACCGCAGCAGTGGATGCGTACACCACCTTTGCGACATCCGAATTAAGAGACGCTGTCAGGACGTTAAACGTGCCAAGAGCGTTCGCGTTAAAGTCGTATCTCGGTTTTTCCACAGAATTCGGCACAGATGCGTTCGCGCCGATATGAAAGATCATGTCGATCCCTGAATCATCAATCGTCTTTTTGAGCAGACCAAAATCACCGAGATCACCGTTTACGAACGTTACATTCCCTGGCAGGTTCTTCTTCTTTCCAGTACTGAGATTGTCGAGCACGGTTACCGTGCATTCGCTTGCGAGCTTCTCTGCAAGATGGCTGCCGATGAAACCCGCGCCGCCGGTCACCAGAACGTTTCTCCCTTCGATCATGATCCGACTTATGTTTGCATCACTGTTTTAACTTTTCCAAGTAGGGCGAGGTGTCGATCTACCCGGCGCGCTGGTTCTGACCAGTGCGTTTTCAGACATTCGAAATTTGGACGTCATCCGGGTGTTTGACTGGTAAGCCCCTAAAACTCAAGATATGGCGACTGCGAGAGCACAGCGATGCCATCATCTGATAGTTGCAGCACGCGCACCTGATTGATTGTGGCTGAGCCGCGGTGTTTCACCACATGAACCGAGCGCTGGAGGTTGTTTCCAACACGCACCATGCCAAGATTGGTGATCGAATCGGAACTGTATGCGATGATCTCATCCACGCCATAGATGGTGCCGCTTGTGACGATGCAGGTGGCAGGAGCCCTTCGCAGGACGCCGAAGACGTCATCAACCATACTCTTCAGCCTGTATCTTGATTCTATAGCCAGGAATATGGCTTCCAGCGAATCGATGAATATCAAATCCGGATTTACATTCTTTATCTTGCTTTCAAGCAACTTCTTAAAACTCTTGATCAGTTCATCAGGTGAGATCTCCACGGTCTTCTGTAGCCGCAGACTCGGATCCGCGATATCGACGAAGATGACCTTACCCTCTTCCTCGAGTTTCCAGAAATCCCAGCCAAACGACGTGTACCATTCTCTCTTTATGTATTCAGCCTCTTCGGAGGTGAGGACGATCATCCCGGTCTTGCCTTCCTTTACGCCGTTATATATAAACTCCCCGCCAAAAGCTGTCTTACCTGTACCAGACCCGCCGATGACAGCGTTTACAGACCCCTTGAAAAAGCCGCCGCCGAGCAGTTCATCGTATCCGGGTATGCCGGTCTCCATCCGTTCCATCAATCGCTCATCATCCATTACGATCACCGCATCTTGATTTATACTGCTTGTTGAAATATCTTTTCATGGACACCCCTTCAACTGGTAGATTCGAACCGATCCGATGTAGACACACTCGAAATAATCCTCGTTCTTGAACTTGTCCAGACCTCCGCTCTCTTCGTACCGTTCGCGTTCGGCACCCCCGATGTAGATGTAACTGACATTATATTTGTTCAGCAGATCGATCGCAAGAGGTACGTCATGGGTGTTATAGATCGTATCAGTGTCTTTTACCCTTGGTCCTATCTCATCCCAACCGCGCCCCCACATAATTTCATGCCATCTCCATCCGATGAGGGTCGGCAAGCCAGTGAATGCAGAGACCCTCGAATCGGTGGAGTAACTATTCCCCCCCGGCGCCTCGAGAATGACTGGCGTTCCTGCAATCTCCCTGCGGATCCACGATATCGCCAGATACTCACCCTTGTCAGACAGATTCAGATACGCAGTCCCGTCAAGCGATCGCGGATTGTGGTCGAGCGATATCCTCTCGGCTGTGATGGTGAGTGAACACATGCCAGAGGAGGTGAGGAGTATGCAGAAGAAGACGATCCAGATCGTTTTACTCCTGCGGCTGGCATGTTTCAGCGATGATATGCTCCTGTACATGCAGTATCCGGCTGCGATTCCCCATAGAATCCAGATCTGCAGATATAACTTAAATACTGTGTTCATGCGCTCGTTCGGCGCACCAAAATGATCATCGAGATAGAAGATCTCACAAAAGATTGCAAGCAGCGATCCGATCAGTACTAGAACCATGACGAAGCGATCGCTTTTTTTATCATCGTGAAATAGGAGATATGTGCAGAGTAGGGTAAGCGGGATGGTAATGATCAGCGTCTGGAAGAAGATCAGGGAGAGCGCGGCTACCGGGATCAGGGCAACCACATACCTCCGGTCGAGATCCGAATGCAAGAACAGGAACGAGAATATCAGAAATAGGAAAAGCGCGAATATCGCTATGAAATCAGGGAGCAGTGTATGTTGATATACGATCCCGATCCCGGATGCGCCTGCTCCCTGAAAATCCAGATAAAACGGCATGAAAAGGAGAACGCTCAGAATGGCAACGGTTGCAATCGGAACTGGCGCATTCCTAAGAGACGCGGCGTGGTACTGCTGAACCAGGACGATTGATGCGAAGATGATCAGATATGTCGGATAGTCCCACGCATTCACCGGAAAGAGCACGCCAAGTGCAAGCGCGGACAGGAGCGTTCCCGCGAGGATGTGGACCGCACCCTCCCCATATATCCGCATCCCGCTTTCGTCAGATCTGTGAATGTTTAACATCAGCACGAGCAGAAGCAACTGAAACGGGATCGAGATGACATGCGGGTGCAGATCGCCGAAAGTGAAACTGAAGTATGGGAACTCGTTGATCGTGTCTGGTATAATCCTCGTGGACTCCCAGAGCCCGAAGATCTGTTCGTGGCTGGCTATCCTGAGATTCCAGAGACGCGCCGCCATATCAAATACGATGTGTGCGTTTGCGATGAAGACTACGAAGATCATCGTCCATACGCCGTACCCGATCTTCTTTGTCAGGTCATACCCGATGCCAAAGGCGGCATTTGCCGCAAGCGCTGCGAACGTGACCAGTCCGAGATTATACGTGACCGCGGTGGAGGTTCCGGAGATCTTGCTCGGCACAGCCACGGTCAGGTATCCGAAATAGTAATAGAAATCCAGCAGTCCTCCCGCGAACCACGGATCGTGTGGCGGGAAGTGGCTGCTCCGCATTACCGCATTTAAGAATGCGAAGTCCATGAACTTCTCGCCAAAGTCGATGATCTCGGGACCGTACACTCGTATCGCCAGAAAAACGATGAAAGCTACGAAGAAGACTATTTCGTTCCTGATGATCACGTCTCTTCTGACGTGAATCTCGCTTTTGCCGTAGATGATGCAGAGCAGTGATGCGGCACAGAGGATCGCAAGAGCGAGCAGGACTGTGACTCTGCTGAAGGATAGCGGATATGAGAGGATCCATGCGAGGTACGAGAGTATCAGGATGCCTGCGATCTTTGATATGCAGTATCCGCGGTCAGAGATGTTTTTGCAGACCACCGAGACGATCGGGAATGCCGCCATGCCGATTGCGAGGATCAGCGCATACCAGACGATTATCTCGGTCAACATGTGGTCTTATATGGCATGGAGCTGAATATCAATACATGCCTATCGTGGAGTCGAGCGCTGAACTTGTAATACGGTTCGTGATTGAATTGTTCTGGATCTATGCGTGCATCTATGCGGTTCGATCGACGAAACTGATATACTGGAAGCAGGGCTGGTACGTCATTCTGCTTGGCTGCCTGATACATGCCACATATATCTTGGTCGCGCTTGCCGAGATTCCGTATGCCGGAATGCTTCGGAACCTCGGGATGGGGATCGTTGCCGTCGGAATCCTGATGCTCGCAAAGAGGATGAAGGAGATTATGGGATAGGATCGATAAGATGCCAACCAGAGCAGACATCCTGATCGAAGCGCTGCCGTATATCCAGGAGTTTGCGGACTCGATCATAGTGATCAAGATCGGGGGCAATGCGATCGTTGAACCGTCGATCCTCGATGATATCGTCCGCGACGTGATACTCCTGCAGCACATCGGGATCCATCCGGTCATCGTGCACGGCGGCGGTCCTGAGATATCAGAGAAGATGGAGCGCCTCGGCAAGAGACCCAAATTCGCAGGCGGCTTACGCATAACCGATGACGAGACTCTTGAAATCACGCGCATGGTGCTTGTCGGGAACGTGAACACAAGAATCGTCTCGCTCATCGGCAGGTACGGAGGCAAGGGCATCGGGCTTTCAGGGAAGGACGGTAGACTGATCCTTGCCAAAAAGAGGGCGCCGATGATTGTTCCAGGAACCAGCGATGAGATCGATCTCGGTTGGGTCGGTGAGACTGAGATCATCAATCCTGAGATCCTGATGATCACATCAGGGCGCGGATACATCCCTGTGATCGCGCCGATTGCTGTAGATCTCGCTGGAAACAGTCTGAACCTGAATGCGGATACGGTATCAGGGGATATCGCTGCTGCCCTCTCTGCAAAGAAACTGATTCTGCTAACGGACGTGTTAGGAGTGCTTTCGGATCCGTCTGATGCGGATACGCTTATATCGCACATCTCCGCATCAGAGGTGGACGACCTGATCAGGAATGGCACGATTCAGGGCGGGATGATCCCGAAGATCCGGGGCGGTGTCTGCGCGATTCAGGGCGGGGTCTCGAAGGTCCACATCATCGATGGCAGCAAGCCGCATTCGCTCTTGCTTGAACTGCTCACCGACGAGGGGATCGGCACGATGATGGATTGAGGATGTGTCTATTTGCTACTATTTTACAGTTGTAGCTGACAAACCGATAGTTTTATATGCTATGAGCGTTTATTCGCCAGTAACTGTAGTTGGAATCTACAGCACCCCAAAACAAACCCATGCGAACGGAGTGTTTTAAATGGATAAGAAATACTTGGAAAAGGATGAATGTGCTGTTTCACCGGTTATTGGTGTCATCCTGATGGTGGCTGTCACAGTGACGCTGGCATCGATCGTCGGGTCGGCGGCATTCGGAATGGGCAGCAACATCAACAAGATGAATCTGGTGGTGGTGAGCGCAGAACAGATGAACTTGACTACGATCGAATTCACATTTATGGGCGGTCCGGATGCCAGTACTGTCCGGTATCTGAACGCAACCATAGATGGAGCGCCAGCAGATCCGCCAGCAGACTACGAACCCGATGTTGGTTCGGGTTGGGTCGCCGGCAGTGAATCCTTCCACACAAGCGGCGGGTTCACCGGCAAGAATCATGTGGTCGTTGCCGCGACATTCAATGATGGCAGCGCTCAGGTCGTTCTCGACACATACGTCTGAACGACCGCACCTATTTTTTGGTAGTGTCCCATAAACCGTGACTTTGAATTAATGATTATCCGGCTTGACGGCGGTCTTATACAGTTTTGATGTGTCATTCAAAATCACCATCAGTAGGGCGCATAAAAGATGGAAAATTGTGTTAGGTCAGGAAAGTTAGTACACTACCCAATTTTCAGATCCCAAGTTCCTTTGCAAGTTCCTCAAAATCCATAATTTTGGCATTATCCCCTTTACCCTCTTCAATCTGTTCCATGAGGTCTTTATCGGATAATACCTCAATCGTCCGCACCATTGACTCGCATTTGTCTGTAGAAATGGTCATACACCTGGTTTAATCTGTTCCATACATATCTTTTGCAGCACTGGCTATCTCCACCAGATGGATTAATGTGCCTTGGGATGTTAGATTAAACATCACCCGCAATATGGGCGTGTGGCCTAGCCAGGACAGGGCGGCAGTCTCCTAAGCTGCACATCAGGGGTTCGAATCCCCTCACGTCCGTTTTACACATAGGAAGGGAGTTTTTCATGACCGAAATCACAGTATATACAACCAGCGCATGTCCGAAATGCAAGAAACTGAAGAGCTATCTAAAATCAGCAGCGATCGAATACACTGAAGCAGATATGTCTACGCCGGCCGCGCTCACAGAACTGCGCGCAAACGGCGTGTTCACGATGATGGCGCCTGTTCTACAGGTCGGAGATTCGTTTCTGACCCTTGAAGAGATGTTTGACGGGGATCGGATCAGAAAGGACGTGATCGATGATCTGGCGGGGCGCGCATCATGAAACGTCAGTGTCATCCACAGGAGACCGTGCAGCAGACGCTTGACTGGAAGAGCGTGCCGCAGATGCCCCGGGTTCGGACAACGGACGGGCATGTGATGGACTGGGACCGGCATGCAATCGTAGCCCAACTCTTAAAGGAGACGCAGCTTTCCAAGAAATTTTACAGGATCGATCCGATAACCGTTGAAGAGGCAGAAGAGATTTCGAAAGAGGTGGATGCGCGCATCAAAAAGATCGGTCTGAAACACCTGTCAGGTCCGCTCGTGCGCGAACTTGTCAACGTAGCCCTTCTTGAGCGCGGGCATCCCGAATGGCGAAACATCTCAACGAGGGTGGGGACTCCGGTATATGACGCGCACCAGATCGATGTGGGCTCAGGGTTCGAGGCGAACGAAAATGCAAATCTTCAGGATAACGCGGAGACGAGCCATAAGAAGAAGGCAGACAAGATCTCGAAAGAGCAGTATCTGCTCTTGCTGCCACCGAAACTCGCTGATTCGCATCTGAACGGGGATATCCACATACATGATCTCGAGTATCTCGGAACGCGCAGTTTCTGCATGGACTGGGACCTCAGGTACTTTTTCTATTACGGGCTGATGCCGGATGGGAGCGGCACGAAGTCAAGTGTCGCTGGTCCTGCAAAGAAGGCGGAGGTTGCGATTCTCCACGCGGTAAAGGCTCTCGGGAGCGCGCAGACGAACTTTGCGGGCGGTCAGGGGTTTTATAACTTTTTGACGTTTCTTGCGCCGTATCTCGAGGGAATGTCCTACGAGGAGATCGAGCAACTGATGCAGATGTTCGTCTACGAGATGACCCAGATGATGGTCGCACGCGGAGGACAGCTCGTCTTTTCGTCAGTCCAGCTGGCTCCGGGAGTTCCAAAGCTCTGGAAGGACAAACCGGTCGTATACCGTGGAAGAATCCATAACGGCGATCCGGCTCAGGCACCGCTTCGGACATACAGCGAGTTTGAGCGCGAGGTGCGGATATCGTTTAAGGCGCTGATGAATGTCATGCTTGGTGGGGATTACTGGGGCAAGCCATTCAACTTCCCAAAGCCAGAGATCTCGATAGAACCCGACTTCATAGAGGAGGACGAGGAGTTTAATGCGAACCACCCCGATCTTCCGACTTATTCCGAACTGTACGACCTCACCTTCGAACTGTCAGCAAAGTTCGGCGCTCCTTACTTTGATAACCAGCTACCAGAGTATCGTGGCGCTGGAGAGGGAATAAGCTGCTATCAGTGTTGTGCTTATAATTTTTCCTCAAATGCGGACATCGATTCCGATTTCGATGATAAACTCATCTTCAAGGACGGGAAGCATTTCTCGATGGGGGCGTGGCAGGTCATCTCAGTAAACTGCCCGAGAGCCGCGTACCGGGCGAACCATGACGATGAGGCGCTGTTTACTGAGTTGAAGCGGCTGATGGACATAGCGGTACAACTCTTCAAGATCAAGAGGGAATGGATGAACCAGATCGTAGATGCGCGGCGGATGCCGTTTGCTACACAGCGCCCGCTGGATCCGATTACCAGAGAGAAGGGGTCACAGGCGGTCGATCTGGAAGGTCTCGTGTACGAGATCGGCGTCGTCGGCATCAACGAGATGGTAGAGCACCATACAGGGCACCAGTTGCACGAATCAAAGGATGCGTGGAAGCTTGCGATCCGGGCGATGACCGAGATGGAGTTCTATTCGAAGCAGCTCTCGGAAGAGCATGGCATGACGATCGCGCTTGCAAGAACGCCTGCCGAGACGACTGTGGGGCGGTTTGCTGTGGCCGACATACTCGATCCTGAATACACAGAATGCGCAAAAGCGGTTGTCAAAGGCGACCTTGCTCGGACACTCGCAACCATCCATAAGACAAGGGACCTCCCGATATACTACACAAACGGCACGCACGTTCCACCGGGGGCTGGTATCTCGCTTGCCGAGCGTATAGGGCTTGAGCACGTCTTCTTCCCGATCGTGGACGGCGGCAATATCATGCACATATTCCTTGGCGAGAGCACGCCTGACCCGAAGGGGCTTCGCGACTTCGCGATGCGGATCGCAAAGAATACGCAGACCGGCTACTTCGCATTCACAAGAGACATGACTATATGCACGGACTGTTCCCATCTCGCGCCTGGGTTAAAGGACGAGTGCCCGAACTGCGGGTCAACGAACGTGGAGCAGTTGTCACGGGTTACAGGGTATCTTCAGGCGGTATCCGGATGGAATGCCGCAAAGAGGCAGGAACTCGAGGACCGGAAGCGGTATGGCGAAACGGATATGGTGTAAGTGCGATTTTTTCACAAAAAATCGAGTAAAAACTGCCCTCGGGTGGGGGTTTCTGATTCATCCGCCCGAAGGCGCAGCTGAGGGGGTCACAGTTTTTGATCAAACTTTTGTGAAAAGTTTGCGAGTAAGAAATACCCTTCGGGTGGGGGTTTCTGATTCATCCGCCCGAAGGCGCAGCTGAGGGGGTCACAGTTTTTGATCAAACTTTTGTGAAAAGTTTGCGAGTAAGAAATACC
>JAUWGA010000112.1 GCA_030606635.1 Methanosarcinales archaeon | reverse complement strand
AAGACGAGGTCCTCAAACGCACCCGGCATCGCTCTTGACCCGTAGATCTCTCTTGTCAGGGCTTTATAGAGGGTGTCGTAGATGAGCGTTGACTTTCCGCTCCCCGAAACCCCTGTAACAACCGTGAGAAGACCGATCGGAATCTTTACATCGATGCTCTTCAGGTTATTCTCCCGGCAGCCGAGAATCCTGACATACCTGCTGCCCTGCCTCCGTTTTAGCGGCGTCTCGATCGCCAGGTCACCTGAGAGGTATCTTCCTGTCAGCGAGGCAGGGTTTCGCTCGATCTCTTCAGGAGTTCCTTCTGCCACGATCTCGCCGCCATGAAGCCCTGCGCCAGGACCCATATCGATGACATAATCCGCCTGCCTGATCGTCTCCTCGTCGTGCTCGACCACGATGAGCGTATTTCCCATGTTGCGCAACTTTTTCAGGGTATCGATCAGTTTGCGGTTGTCACGCTGGTGAAGCCCGATCGTGGGCTCGTCGAGCACGTAGAGCACCCCGGTCAGGTTGGAGCCGATCTGGGTCGCAAGTCTGATCCGCTGCGCCTCGCCACCCGAAAGCGTCCCCGCTCTGCGTGAGAGCGTGAGATAGCCAAGACCGACCTTCTCAAGAAAATCCAGCCGTGACCGGATCTCTTTTAGCACCTGGTGCGCAATCTCGCTCTCTTTATCGCTCAGGCGAAGATTCTCAAAGAACTCGATGCAGTTCGTAATCGAAAGGTCGGTCACATCAACAATCGACCGATCCCCGATCCGAACCGCAAGCACCTTCTCCTTGAGCCGCTTTCCTTTGCATCGCGGGCAGGCAGAGATCCGCATGAACTTCTCAAGCTCACGCCGCCGGTAATCGGACTTGGTCTGTCCGTAGAGCCGCTCTGCCTGCGGAAGCAGCCCTTCCCACGTCCCTTTGTGCGACCAGTATGCATCCCCGTTCTTCATGGTCATATCGAACTTCACAGTCTCACTCGACCCGTACATCAGCACGCTATACTGCGCCTCTGTTAGGTCGCTGATCGGTGTGAAGATGTCAAAGCCGAAGTGCCCGGCAACAGCCGCGAGTTGTTGCACGCGGTAGCCGTCAAGGAAGTTGCGGTACATCGCAACAGCCCCGTCAGACATGGAAAGCCCCCTGTCAGGGATGATCAGGTCGGGATCGAACTCCATCTTGATGCCGATGCCGTTACACTCCTCGCACGCTCCGAAGGGGCTGTTAAACGAGAACATTCGCGGCTCCAATTCCTCAAAGGAGATGCCGCAGATCGGACAGGCAAGACTTGCCGAGTATGCCTGCTCGCTTCCGTCCTCGCCTACTGCGATGATGAGCCCGTCAGACTGTGCAAGCGCGTTTTCCGAGGATTCGGCGAGGCGTGACCTGTCACTCACCCTGAGCCGGTCGATCACGATCTCGATGTCGTGCTTGACGTACCGCTCAAGTGGGATCTCGTCATCGGTCCTGTGAATCGTCCCGTCAACCCTGACCCGTGCGTATCCTTCACTATTCAGGTCTTTGAAGAGTTGCTGGTACGTGCCCTTCTTCTGCCTGACGACCGGAGCGATGATCGTGATCATTCCATCGGATTCGTCTGATCCGTCCAATTTGTCTGATTCGCCTGATCCGACCGACCCCCCGGATCCACCCCATTCGGATGCGATCGTGTCTGCTATCCGCTCTGGCGACTGCGACTCGATCCTGACATCGTGAACCGGGCAGTACGGCACCCCGATCCTTGCAAAGAGCAGCCGCAGATAGTCGTAGGTCTCGGTTACCGTGCCCACAGTACTCCGCGGGTTCTTGGAGGTCGTCTTTTGTTCAATCGAGATCGCAGGCGAGAGCCCCTCGATCGTATCGACGTCAGGCTTGCTCATCAGACCAAGGAACTGGCGGGCGTACGCAGAGAGCGACTCGACGTACCGCCGCTGCCCCTCGGCATAGATCGTGTCGAACGCAAGCGTTGACTTGCCAGAGCCGGAGACACCGGTTATCACGATCAGCCGGTCCCGCGGGAGCGTTACCGTGATGTCTTTGAGGTTGTGCTCCCGTGCTCCTTTGATGATGATGTTTTTCATTGCTGTGTAAAATAGCAGGGGGTGAAGGGTATTAATTTTTTCTCGAGGCGGGGGTTGTCACATTACGTGTGCCTGGGTTATGGTTCATCCGTTTTCAGATATTCGGAACATGGAGTGGCAGACGCTGTACTTGAATATGACCCTGATCGTTCCATGTTGCAAAAACAATTCCGACGACGCTTCGCATACTCGTCAACGACCTCATGATATATCACGGGGCATCTTTGACCGATGGGGGTCGCGTGCATGTGATGAGGAATAGCACGGACGGGAGCGGGGTGGAGATAATTCGACCAAAACATTTATACCCCTCCCCCGCATTATTAAAACCAATGGCACGAAGACCATATAGGGTAGAAATGACCTACCCCAAAGATCGTCATCGAAAACCACAATATTATCTCGCTAAAGATGTGTGGTTCAAAGGTAAAAAAGGGAAGGTAAAAAAATATTTAGGTACGACTCCCCCATCAGAAGGGGAGCTTGAAAAATACCGCAAAGAACACGCTTATGAAATTGAGTTGAAAGCTGCACTAAAAAAAGCGCATTTAAGCAGCAAGTTTTATGAATCAGATTACTTAACAAACAGACAAATTAAAAGTTTGGAGGAAATACGTTTTGTATATAAAACATTTACTGAATTACTCACAACAAATGAAATCAACGCTTATGAGCGTAAATTCGAAGTCACTTATGTACAAGGAACAACTTCAATCGAAGGGAATACCCTTTCCGTCGGAGACGCTTACGATCTGCTTGTAAATGGAATTTTACCAGAAGAAAAAACTTTGAGAGAAATTAATGAAGTACAAAACTTTATAAAAGTTAAAGAATATCGTGATAAATACAAACAAAGAATCACAATTAATTTTATTAAAAATTTGCATAGTTTGATAATGGATAACATTGATTTCGAGTCGGCTGGTATTTTCAGAAGAGCAGACGATATTTGTATAGTTGGTTGCGATCTTAGAGTGTCCCCGTCAATTATGATAAAGAAGGAACTAGAAGAAAACATAGAAGAATATTACTCAAGAATCGATGGAAAAAAACATCCATTCGAAGAAGCCGTACTGTTTCATTACAACTTCGAAATGATACATCCTTTCACAAACGGCAATGGAAGGGTTGGGAGGGAAATTTTTAATTACATGCTTAATAGAAGCGGATATCCAAAATTGCTCTTTCTGGGCAAAGATAGAAATGCATATATCAAATACCTCCATTTAGGAAATGAAGAGAATTATGGCGATATGATCGACGGTTTCGCAAGTTTAATAACATCGCAAAGAATGGACAAATTGAAAGAGAATTTAAAGAAAGTAGTTATCCCAATAGAAAAAACCGGTCAAATGCGATTAACAGATTTTTTATGAATTTCGTCATGCAGCACCTCACAAAATCCTCTATGCATGCGATTCACACCCGACCCCCCTACACGCGAAAGCATCGTGCCCGTCTCCGAAGTCACCAAACCCTGGACTTATGAGGCTGTCCCATAAGTAGATATTTCGCGAAATCGGATGCTTGTTTTTCGATATAACGCCCTATTCGGGCTTCTTTCTGTTGGGATTTTGAATTGTGAGACAGCCTCTTAAGTACAGAGCCTACACATAGCGTTTTTGCATTCGGTCTGGCTGCCCCCTGTCTTACATGTACTCAGCCAGCAGCAAGCCCATGCATCGATCGCGGCAGAGTTCCCCTCGTTCCATGCTGGATAAATCAGAATCCATCCTATATAAAACCCCTCGTGAGCGGGGCTTATTAGCACCAGGTGATGTGACAGTTCCCCGAGATCGGGTTTCGCAAAACTCATCCCATCCTGATCGATCCGAAGAATATCGCGTGGATCATTCGGATTTGCCTTGGCCATAAGAACATTGCGAGCGCGCCAATGGTTGCCACCCGCCCGATATCCAGTGGTTCGGAAATCCGCCTCGTCTCCGCGATCCTACAAGCGATAAAGCGTCTGCGGTGTTGTCCGCTCCCTTCCGGGCCTAAACCGTTTTCCGCAGCAGAGATAGCAAACCTGCCCTCCGGCAGACTCCACTACCAACGCCATCCCCGCAGGACGGAGATTCATTGTTGGGCATCCGATCTTAAATAGCGTTTGATATGTCTTCCATTGGCTTCGCCCCCCGCATATCGGCGGTTTCGGGTGATAGGTGACGCCGGGTTACCCGGGCTAGCCCGCAATCAGATATTGCATGGATGATACTAATAAGGTTATCCGTTCACCGGGATATCCGGCGCACCGTATGTCTCATGCCAGTCGAGCACCTGCCGGTAAGTGCGTATCGTTGACTTGCCTGCACCAAACATCGCTGCGATCTCGGCATCGTTCTTGCCATCGTCGACCGCATGGATGAACTCGTTGATGTCAAATGGCGTCTCAAAATCCCGCCACCTGAACAGACCACACTTGACCCTTACCCGCTCGACATTACGCATCTTCTTCCGGTCGCCAAGTGATACTGCGATTTCGCTGTCACTACAGTCCTTGTGATACATTTTAAAGACGGTCACCATCTCGTCAAGCGGCAGTGTCGTCTTTATGTTAAGCGCCTTGATGGCATTCTTGATCTCCTGATCACTGGTATCACTCCCCGACCCAAGTGCGATCATCCCTTCGATGGGTTTGTCATCAATCTCTATCATTATGTTCTCCTCGTTTGCCTCATGGTGGACTATCCTATCTCTTTCTGGCAGGTGTATAACTCTTTCCGGTATGGGTACGGGGGTGATAAAAAGAGACGGGATTACCCGTACATGCAAACACCGCGCAACCCGGCAGCCGAATCCATCGAAACGTTTATCCGATCTCCCCTAAAATCGAAGATGAATGAAGATCGGTGTCATTGCGATTCAGGGAAATGTTGCAGAGCATGTGGATGCGCTGGAACGTACGTTTGCCGAGCGAAACGACCGTGGCGAGATAATCCTGATCCGGCAGAGCGGACTCGTCCCGGATTGCGATGCCATCGTGCTTCCGGGCGGGGAGAGCACCACGCTTGCGCGGCTTATGTGGAAGGGGGGCATCGCCGAAGAGATCCAGAACGCAGCCGCTTTGAATGTGCCGATACTTGGCACCTGCGCGGGTCTTGTTCTTCTTGCAAGGCACGGAGATTGCCAGACCACACGAACAAAACAGCGATTGCTCGACATAATGGATATCGAGGTCAGGAGAAACGCGTATGGACGTCAGCACGAATCATTCGAGACGTTAATTAACATCCCGGTCGTAGGGGGGGCGTTTCCAGCGGTCTTCATCCGTGCGCCCGCGATCGTGCGGTGTGGGGAGGGCGCCACCCCACTCGCGAGGTTTGGGGAGTACATCGTTGCCGCGCAGCAGGGTAACGCGCTTGCGCTTGCATTCCACCCCGAGATGGTGGCAGATACGCGGCTGCACCATTATTTTGTGGACATGATTTAGAATCCGCCCGGAACGTCGTGTTTCAGGATTTTTCGGATTGGCTGCGGCGTTTACCTGAACGGGGCGCTCCAAAACTCTCCAGCACCGCTATCAGGTTTTCGTAATCCACCTCGGTATTGTAGCAGCCGTCTGTTAGGAGCGGAACCCCATAAGTCACGATATCCTTGCGTTTGAGCGACCGCATGACCTTGTTTAACTCGTAGTTACACGCAACAAGGAGCGCGCCGTCTGCCGACTCCTTCTTTACGACGTGGCGGACGTACGACGAGCCTGCGATGATGTATAAGGTATAGCCGAACCGATCCGCATCTTCCCGCATCCTCGAAAAGATGC
>JAUWGA010000193.1 GCA_030606635.1 Methanosarcinales archaeon | reverse complement strand
AGAAAAAAGATCACATAATCCTCGGAGCCTTGAAAAACCCATCCTTCACCTTCGGGGCGTTTGCAAGTGCTGCGTCCTGTTCCAGTGAACTAAAAGTCACATCATCCCTGAATACGTTGTGAAGTTCGAGTACGTGGTATGTCGGCTCGACATCGGTCTTTATCTCGTCAATCTTCCCAAAATAGTCAAGGATATCATTCATCTTCTCGGCATACTGCTCTTTCTCCTCCCCGGTCAGTTTTATGCGTGCAAGCCATCCGATGTGCTCAACTTCTTCGGGCGTGATCATACGCTTTCGTTCAGGTGTCATGGTACATATTGGTATCGTTTATGTAGGACATAGATATACTATATAGAACATGGCTCCAGAGAAGAGGAAGGTGCAGATTACAGGCGGCGCAACACTCATCGTATCGCTGCCGATCAAGTGGGCAAGGGAGATCGGGCTCTCAGCAGGAGACGAGATATTCCTTGCGCCGCAGCCAGACCGGTCGCTTCTGCTGACCACGCAGCCAAAGACCGATGAACAGATATACGAGGCGACCATCAAACTGGTCCCGGGCGAGAGCCAGGATAACAATCTCAGGCTGCTTGTTGCGCACTATCTGGTCGGGTACGATATCATAAAGTTGATCTCGCAAGGGGGGTTTGGCGCGTCCGACCGGAAATGGATCAAGGATGCCGTGCGGCAGCGCTTAATCGGGCTTGAGGTGGTCGGGGAGTCCCACGATGAACTGATCCTGCAGAGTCTTCTTAACTACCGCGATCTGCCGCTTGCAAAAGCGATGCAAAGCATGACCCGGCTCATCTCCTCGATGCATGAGGACGCCTTACATGCGCTTCGTAATCGCGACCTGGAACTTGCAGAGGACATCATCCAGCGGGATGACGAGGTTGACCGCTTCTACCTCTTAATCGTGCGACAGTTGAAGGCGGCTATCGAAGATCCGGGGCTATCTGAGAAGATCGGGATAACCCATCCAAGAGAATGCCTCGGGTACCGGCTGATCGCAAAGAGCATGGAGCGGATCGGCGATCACGCCGAAAAGATTGCGCGAAACATCATCGAACTGGATAGCGGGGTCGAATCGATCGACCGGATCTGTGAGGTAGGGGAAATGGCGCACGACATCTTTGTGAGGGGGATAGCATCACTTTCAAAGGAGAATACAAAGGATGCGAACAGCGTCATAACAGATGCGGCAGAGGTCGTTGCGATGGGGATTGCTATTGATAAGGATATCCGGAAGGAGTGTAACATAACAGAGGTCAGCTTCATCCTCGAGAGCCTGCGGCGGATCGCCGAATACGGGGCTGATATCGCAGAGATATCGATTAACCTAAACACCGAGGAACTGCGTTAGAGTGCAGGTACCCGATCTCAGCACTATGCTGCGAGAACGCCGAGTGCAATCAGCATCACATAGATTATGGCAAATGCCAGCGTCGAGAGCAGCGCCACATGAACCTTGGTGAACCGGATCGCAAAAACAGCGTATACGAGTATGGCAAACCCGATTATAAGTGGGTAATTGGATATCTCGATCGGTGTTTGGAGTAGTGTGACAACCATGATACACAAAATGGATGCGTTGATATTTAAGACTTTCGGACGCATCAGCACCCCCGAGCACAAAAAAAGACAGTGAAGGGATCGCTCCCTTCGCCCACCATCCCCGTACTGCCACCTACTCTCTGCGCCGCATCATCGCGTAAGCGACTGCAAGCATCCCTGCGATCACGGATATCGCGGTGAACCCGGGCGCACTCTTCTCCGCAGTCCCTGCCGTCGTGCCTTCCGCCGCCGGTGCAGCCGCCTTTGACGCAGCGGGTTTCGTCTTCGTCGACGCAGGCGTCACCTTATCGCCCGGCGGCGCAGTTGTCGTGGTCGTCGATGCTGCCGATGCTTTCGTTGCGGTCACGGTCGGCTTTGGGGTTCCCCATCCTGGTGGGTACGTGCCTTCTCCGCCGCTGCTGTCACCGCCAGTCGCCTTTGAACCGACGAGTGCGAAGGTGCAGAGGTGATTCACGTCAGCATAGACGCATCCGTCAGATGTGGTGGTACTGGACTGCTGCATCCACTTCTCTGTGGTGCTGTTGTACTTCCATATCGCGAGAGTGCTTGCATCGATACCCAGAGCAGCGAGCGTTGTAGCGTTGTAGCATATCTGGATGCGGATCGTGCCGTTT
>JAUWGA010000069.1 GCA_030606635.1 Methanosarcinales archaeon | reverse complement strand
TTTGGCACGCCAAGCGAGTTCATGCACCGCGCCATCACGGCAGCGCCTCTGGCAAGACCATCGTCCACGAAGACGACCTGACTCTCGGGATCATCGAAGAAGTCCATCTTCATGATCCGCTCGAGTATCAGTGCTGGCTTGTTTCCTGTGATGCCGGCTCTCCCTGTGATTCCGATGGCAGTCTCTTTTGTGACAATCCCCGCGTCGATCGCCGTCTGCACGAGCCGCTCTACAGAGATCGCAGCGATCGGATCCATCACGGCTGCGATCATCTTGATTCCATCACTCTCATATATCCTCTTCCCGATCTCAGAAAGCACGGGCAGGTCGCTTCCATCCTTGCCGACGTCGCACCCGATCAGCACAACACCGATCGTCTTTGCAGCTGTTGCGTTCACCGGGACGCTGCCGTACCGCTCTCTCCCCTCAGGGACGACCTCGATCGAGATATGTTCGTGTATCTCTTCCGCGTACTTCTCTGCCTGCTTTAGCTTCTTGCCGCTTACCGATGTCTTCTCCTTGAAGATGTCAAGAGCCGTCCCGGTCTCAGGGTCCACCAGTCCGGTTCCCTGCACGATCGCGTCCGGTATTGCGCCGGCAAGCCCGCAAAAGTTCCCGATCGTCTTTGCATACGGGGTCTCGCTGTTCGTGACCCTGCCATCGAGCGTCGTTCCGAAATCGAGCGAGAGGCATGGGTTCCTGAAGTCAACGCCCGCCCATTTTGCGCCTTCCTTGATGCCCGCCGTCGCAAGCTCGCCCTCCATCTCGTTTGCGACGATCTCGACGCCGGTTGATCCTGTCGGCGGCAGCACGCCTGCGACAGCGCCAAGGAATGCAACCTTCTCGATTAAGCTGTGTTTCTTGAACTGATCCGGGATGGTGTCGATCCCCATCGCCGGAGTCATGTGTTTTGGCGACACTCCCGCTTTCAAGCAGCCATCAGCCAGTGCAAGGATGAAGCTTCCGACATCCTCTGGCGATGCGAATCCTGCGACGACACCAGTCGACCGCACCACGAAATGCAGGTTCGTATCGATATCGAGGTTCGCCTTATTGAGGCAGTCTATGATCGTCTCAGAAACCAGTTCGGATACCGACTCGCGGGTAAACGGGACTCCGGTAAGCGTCTTTCCGAAGACCTCCTCCCCGACCTTCGGCGGGCGCACGTCCCGCGTCATCCGCACGGTCTTGTTCACATGCTGCGCCATGCCGGTGCTCATGTTGGTTGCTGTAAGTATGCACTTGGTTGTGGTATTCCCGACCTCAACTGATGCCGCGATGTAATAATCCTCGATCTCTTTTTTGTAAATCGACATCGGGTCGGGTTTGATGCGTACCACATCTATCGGATCACTCTTCGCAATCCTCGGTTTTGACCCGAACATCTTCTTGATAAAACTCATAAGCACTATTTTCTGTTAGAAGTTCTTAAAGTTAGAGTCAAGTAGTTAGAGTCGAGTGGTGGTAATGGGTAACTGAAAATCGAGTACGGCAGTTTTCAACGCCTGATCTATGCATTATACCAAAAGCCGGGCGCAGATATCAGTTCAGATGTTAGGGCAGTATCGTTTTTCGCGGCTTTTCAAAAATCGAAGAGAGCCTGCTGCACAGTGTTTTTCTTGACCTGTTTCTTCTTGCGCACCTCGACATTGCTCGCAACGCCGATCCCGAAGTCGTGCAGCCCTTTCTGTCTTGAGTCGTAGTTCAGTGTCTCGTGCCCCACACCGAACTCGCGGAGTATCCGCTCGACCGGGGGCAGTATCTGCTTTTTTATATAGTAATTAACATCAAGCGCGATGTTGTGCTCTTTCACATACTCCGGATCCTCCGCACTATCCACAAAAAGCCCTTTTCCAGCGATGATCACGAATGGCACACGGTCGCCGATCGCCGGAACAATACCGCCGCGGCTGCGTATCTTCTCAACCACCGTGATATGTGGCTGCTTACTCTTGTAACTCTCCTTTTTCTTGGTGTATCTTCTGGTAAGGATCAGATCCTCCACAAGATCCCAATCCTTGCTCACATCGAGATTCCTGACCTGATCCACGACACCACGAACATGATCTATCGCATCATCGACTCTTCCTTCCTTCAATACAAGTTCAAGGACTCTGTTGAGGGTTTTTGACGTCAGACCACACCAGTCACGCCTGACGGTCTCCATCCCTTTGACCTTGATCGAATCCTTCCACCCGTCATCGGTTTTTTCGAAAGCCCAGAGCGCATACCTTTTTTTTGCTATGAATATAGCCCTGTGAACGACCGATTCAAATTCAAGTTCCATCGGATCTGGCAATTCACGGGAAACCATGTTAGCAACCGTTTTTCCGATCGATTCCGCATCATCAAGCGATACCTTGCCGTTCTCGCCCTTGCCCGCGTTCTCCGGTCTGATCTGGACAAAGACGCTGTCTGTGTCCCCATATACCACGGATAGCGAAAACTCCTTCCCATCAGTGAGGCGTATCGTTTTGATCGACTCATCGATCAGTTCTTTCGTGTCGGTGATGTTCTTGCGCCCGAAACTGGTCACAGCGTTTGCAAGAACGAGACTGTACAAACGGGCTCTTGCATATCCGGAATATCCATAAAAGCTGTTTAACAGGATCTTGAGCGCATTCTGGGTTGCATCCAGCACCCTGTGTTCTTCTTCGTCCGCGGATCGCATCTTCTTCTTTGTCTCTGTCCGCCGGTCCAGGAGGTTTTCGAGAATGCTCGGAACGATGCCGTTGTAGATCTTAGCAGGGACGAATTCGCCCCCGGATGGCGCACGGATGAGATCGAAATCCCGAACCGATTCGGATTCGGGCGATCCGGGTGGACAGTCTCCGGTTACGACGGTGCTGTAGCAGAGATTGTGCGCCATCATGATCGTCGGGTACAGCGATTTGTAATCGAGAACCACGACGTCCTTCAGAAGCCCGCGCACCGGTTCGAGCACTGCGCCGCCTTTCAATTCCTCGGAATCGCTGTACCGTTTGCCCATGAGCTCCTGTTCAGGTCTCGGCGGGATCACGCGTTCCCTCTTCTTAAATTCCCGGAACATCAGGTTCTCGACCATCGAACTCTGCCCGCCGTCCAGCACATCCTGCAGCAGCGCCCCGCTCACCTGCGAAAGCGCAATGTACTTGTCAAGCAGCCGCAGATCAAGGAGCAGCCGAAGCGCAAGAACCGAATCGCGGCGTGCATATTCGATGAACTCGGCAAGTTTTTCGCCATCATCATTCCAGTACTCGCCCATCTGCTGGAGCGAAACATCGAACTTCTCGATGTCAAGCAGCGTCCTCGCCACGTTCTTCAGCGTGTACTGCTTGATGCTGTATGCCCTGCGTACAAGCGGCAGGACATCGGCAACGATCCTGCCGGTAACTGATACGCGTGTAACGATCCCTATCTTCCGGCAGAAGACCGCCCTGTTATCCCTGCCGATCTCGGCACGTAACCGATTCCCCTCTGCCACAAGCACCTCGACTCGTTTCGTGATGTATGGAAAGTCGAACTCGTTTGAGTTGTACCCCAGAATCACATCAGGATCGTAGTTTCGCACAATCTCAAAAAACCGGTTCAGAAGGTCGGTCTCGTTCGTAAAATGCTCAGTACCATCGCAATCGCCACCCGCCTTTTTCCCAACGAGAACGAGTGTATCCAGTGTTCCCTGATGCGCAGGCTCAAACGCAAGCGAGATCATGATGATCGGCGAGCGGTCCGCAGTTGGAATGCCCCCATCGACGAGACACTCTATATCGAATGCGAGGTACCGCATCGGTGCATTTCTGGTAATCTCGGCGGGCGTAACCTGGGATACGACGGTTACCTCACTATCCACGCCCCTGGGGTACGCGGGATCTGCCGATCCGGCTTCGTCCACTGTCTGCGCCCATCCCATGCCAAAGATGCCAGTATCGATCATGAACCGGTTTTTAAACATGATATCGGTCTCGTACACCCGGTCTGCGTACGCCTGTACCTCGTCCCGGATCGTCGGCACATCCTTTGGCATTCCAACGACCACCTTTAGCATCTTTTCCGGATGCTCCTGATAGCCGACCGGCTCGTATCTCGAAACGGTTTCCATTCTCTTGATTTCAGGAATCCCTGTAAGTGAGTCCTTGATGGAAGCGGGCTGGACATAGAAATACGGCTCAAAATCAGGGACGAAACAACAGACACTTCGCCCATCCAGATCGCGTCCGAAGAGTCTCACAACCGCCTTTCCGTTATCGATAATGTAATCGGAATCGATGATCTGAAACTCCATTATGCGTCTCTTGATGGTGCATGATACTTATGGTTTGCCAACGTTTTCGACTGCAGCTTGCAGGATCATGAGGGGATCGAGCGCAGTTACGCGTTTATCACGGGATTAGCGCGGCAGTCGCTGATCGACTAAGGAGTTTAATCTAAGGAAATGAAGTATTATAGCCAAGCAGCAGTATAGCCACTATAACCATGCTTGAGAAGATCGTCCGGAGATACGGGATCAGCGCCAACATCATCCTGCTCGGAGTCGTCAGTTTCCTAACCGACACCAGTAGCGAGATGATCCGCCCGCTGCTGCCGCTCTTCATCGTGTATCTCGGCGGCACATATCAAGCGATCGGGCTCATCGGCGGCATAGGCGACAGCGCTGCAAGTATCCTCAAGGTGATATCCGGCTATCTCTCGGACAAAACCGGGAAGAGGAAGATCTTCGTCTTTGCAGGGTATCTGACATCATCGATCGCGAAGACGCTCTATGCTTTTGCGGCAACATGGCAGCACATCCTTCTGCTAAAGACCGGAGAGCGCACAGGGAAGGGACTTCGCGCCGCGCCAAGAGATGCGATCATCGCAAATTCAACACATCACGATAAGAGGGGTTTGGCATTCGGGGTTCATCGCGCGATGGACTCAGGAGGCGCAATCGCAGGTTCGATGCTCGCCATTATCGTACTCTCTTACTTCTGGTTCTTCGAACTGGAATTCGCGATCATGTATCAGTATGTCTTCATCATCGCAGGAATCATCGCGTTCTTTGCGCTGGTGCCGCTTCATGGAGTGCGGGAGGATGATGTAACGCATAACAGGCAGTCCATACGCGCAAGTTTCAGTGCACTCCCGAGATCGTTTCGCACATACGTCGCCATCGCAACGATCTTTGCGCTTGGAAACTTCACCTACATGTTCTTTATCCTGCGTGCGGGAGAGTTTCTGCTTGCCGAAAACGGGATGTCGGTTGTGGATATCGGCAGAATCGCCGAGATCGATCCGAAGTTTGTGCTGGTGGTGCTGATCTTGATCAGTGCCCTGCATATGCTATTTAATATCACGTACACGGTATTCTCAATCCCGAGCGGGAAACTGTCAGATAGAATTGGGAGAAGAAACGTCCTGATCATCGGATATTCGTTATTCGGGGTTACATGCATCGGTTTTGCGATGTTGCAATCGGTGGCAGCATTTGTCATCCTATTCGCGCTCTACGGGGGGTTCAAGGCGCTTGTCGATGGCACGCAGCGTGCTTACGCATCCGACTTTGTGGAGCCGGAACTGCGTGGGACCGCGCTTGGAGTCTTTCATACCCTGACCGGGATTGCGGCGCTTCCTGCAAGCATCATCGCAGGCATACTCGGGGGATACGCGCCGAGTGCGACGTTCCTTTATGGGGCGGCGATCGCGTTTCTGGCGGCTGGGCTGTTTGTGATTGCAGGGAGGAGAGGGGTTTGAACAAAAAATATAACACAGATGGGAGTATACAGGAAGATGGGATACAATGAAAGCGATTCGATTACAGAGGTTCAAGGGTTACCGGGATTCTGGCTGGATTGACCTGCGACCACCGATAATACTGCTGCTGGGTGCAAACTCATCCGGGAAGAGTGCGCTTCTCAATTTTATACTGATGTTAAAACAGAGTCTTTCAGGAATCTATCTTGAGAACATACCTTATCCTTTCGTTTTTAGTAGTAAAACAGGGATTGACATCGGTAGTTTTGAGGATGTAGTCTTTCGTCACGAAATAGATATAAAAAAGCCAATGATATTTTCATTTAATCTCGAAACCGATAAAAATTTTCCAGAAATCGGATTAAATAAAGGGGATTCGGTAGTAGTATCGATAAAAGTAGCTTACAACCAAAAAAGGAGATTTAATACTATAATTGGATTTTACACGAAAAAAAGTACTGATGGGAGATGTATTTTTGGTATGCAAAAGAAATCAACCGCGGATGATGCAAAATGGCATCTTGAATCTTCGTTTGAGATACCGGGAGACCTACCAGTTTATTTACGTGGTTTCTTGCCGATTGTGCCCTTTGGTTTACAAATTCTGCCCTTCAGCAAACCGATTGGAGAACGGAGTAGTAAACTACTGAATGAACTGTCCGAACTGAACAGGGGGATCGCAAAACATCTGAGTAAAGATCTCATGAATGTCCTACACATCGGTCCACTTCGTCAGGAACCAGAGCGCACATATCACTTCACAGGCGAAATCCCCTCGGTTGTCGGACGTGACGGGCGCGATGCCCTGAAGATCCTCTTTCTGGATAAATACAGCGCAAGTTCAAAAAATTTAATTGCCGATGTTAACCGATGGCTTGAAACTATGGGTTACGTGCTTGAATGGGACGTTCTGAAGGGAGATATGGCACAACTGATGCTCAAGGACGAATCAGGCATACAGATCAATCTGAAGGACGTTGGATTTGGAATCTCACAACTTCTACCAGTCTTGATTCAGGGATATGTTGCAGAGGAGGAGCAGACCATCCTGATGGAACAGCCTGAGATTCATTTGCACCCACGCGCACAGGCAGACCTCGGCGACCTGTTCATAGCGCTTGCAGAACAAAAAAAATCTCTGATCGTGGAGACACATAGCGAACACCTGATGCTCCGGTTGCGAAGGCGCATCGCCGAGCAGAAGATCAAAAAGGAGATGGTTGGAATATATTTCATCGAGTGGAAGGATGGGGAGAGTATGGTTTCGAGAATCGAACTGGATGATTACGGGCAGATGGTGAATGTTCCGGAGGGATTCAAGACGTTTTTCTCTGATGACTTTGAGGAGACGATGAAAATAACCGAAGAAATCGCAAAAAGACATGCTGAGGAGATTGAGTGTGAAAATAGCGCTTGACACCAACATAATCTGCAAGGCATGTGATTATAATTGGGATTGTATTGGGGTACTGTCGAGAATCCGCGATGATGCAAATCACGGGATATTGCACGACACTGGAAAAAGATTGTCGAGTGAATATCGGCGTAATGCCGGAGGACGTGAGCTATTTGAAAAATGGTACACAGTGATGGGGGGCAAAGAGAATGGGATTCATTATCTACCCATTGATCTGGATAGAAACTACAAAAAAATCTCTGAAACATTGATTGGTATGGGCTTCACAGGAGAAGTCGATCGCATCCTTGTTGCTTTGGCACTCGAAACAAGAAACGATAGATACATCATCACAGAGGATAGCGATTTCGGGAAGGGCAGCACCGAAAAGGCAAAAGAGCACAACGACGTCCTGCAATATCTTACCAATAAACTGCAATTAACAGTTCATGATGCAGGGGAAGCACTTTCAAATCTATGATCACACGGACCGGGATTGAACGATATTCAATATAGAATCAGGGGCATGTATCAGTATGTCTTCATCATCGCGGGCATACTCAGGGGATACGCTCCGAGCGCGACGTTCCTTTATGGCGCCGCTATCGGGTTTCTGGCGGCGGGGCTGTTTGTGATTGCAGGGAGGAGAGGGGTTTGAACAAACGATATGAAGATGTTTCATACGTCATCAGTTAAGCCTGCCATTCGCTCCTGAAACGGTGTCGGTTGACATGGGGCTTGAGTGCATGACTCGAATAAACATCAATAAAAGTTTCGAGCGATATTTCGATTCCACAGTAGCGCAATATGAGTTTAAGCTGATCACTGGCGTTTTCTGCGAAGATCGTGCTCCAGCGCAATTAGCGTGTACTGCACCATCTTAGTTACAGGGTTCTGGCTACGCATTATTGAGTATGTCAACACGTGTCTTAACCGATGACCGATGGATGATATTTATGTCACGAAGGCATGAAATCACGGTACCAACAAATCAAGATCAGACATGGATGTTAATGGCGGCTGGCGTGTAACATCCATCGACGTGCTGATGATGTTGCAGGCGGTGGCTGGATCTTGAAAATGGTATTAGCATCAACGGATAAGAAAATGAAAACAAAAGGATGGAAAGAAAAACCATGGTATGGTTGATAGCAATCATAGCAGTTGTAGTAGTGGCGATGTTTTCGGGCCGTGTTTCTAAGTGTTGAAGACCATCATACAGGCTCTTGATGAACGGATTGAAAAAAATCGAAATCGTGAGAAGAGAATGAACATGACAGAAAAGACGATAGAGATCAGGATACACGGACGCGGAGGTTAGGGATCTGTTATCGCAGCCGAACTGCTGGCAGTTGCTGCCTTTGAGGACGGCTGGTACACCCGGGCGTTTCCGATGTTTGGTGTGGAGAGGCGCGGTGCTCCTGTGTTTGCATTACCAGATTACGTCGCAACCCGATCAAGCTCAGGTCCCAGATATACGAGCCTGATTATGTGATCGTACAGGATGCCACGCTACTGGATGTGGTGGATGTGGCATCCGGGACACAGCCTGACAGCTTGATCATCATCAATTCGGAAAAAGAACCTGCGCAGTTCGAAATATTGTGATATATCCTGGATTTTTCATCGTTTCATTCACCGGTTTGTAAACTCTTCATCAGCCGCTTTCCGGAGTCTGTTCTGCACTGCCGCCCCAATACCATCATCCCTCATTGATCCGTCTGCAATGATCACATCCACGCACCTGCCGTCCAGATACCTG
>JAUWGA010000155.1 GCA_030606635.1 Methanosarcinales archaeon | reverse complement strand
TATTATCCGAGACCGCCTGAAAATGGGTTTGTGATATTCTGCGGAACACTCGACCTCGACGGGCATCGGACAACACTGGATACGGTGATCATCGAGCCCCCTGAACCGATCACCTCGTACAAATACCACTGCGACTCGTCTTTTTATCTAGACCCGCTCGAAGATATGCTTACCGAGAAGAAGACGTTCGGACTCCTTGCCATCGACCGGCGGGAGGCGACCGTGGGGCTGCTGCGCGGCAAATCCATCGAGGCGCGCAAGCACATGACATCATCGGTTCCCGGAAAGCAGAGAAAAGGCGGTCAGAGCGCAAGACGGTTTCAGCAACTGCGCCTCATCGCGATCCACGATTTTTACAAGAGAATAGGCAATAGCGCAAGCGAGATATTCCTTACCATCGATCACAAGGATCTTGAGGGCGTCCTCATCGGAGGACCGTCCCCGACAAAGGAAGAATTTTTAGAGGGCGAGTTTTTCCACCACGAAATACAGAAAAAGATCATAGGGTTGTTTGATATCGCATATACGGATGAATCCGGTCTTTACGAACTGGTGGATGCGGCGTCCGATGCGCTGCAGGATCTGGAGGTTGTCAAGGAGAAGAATGTCATGCAGCGGTTTATGCGGGAACTGGTGAGCGATAAGGGGCTTGCTGCCTACGGGGATCAGCAGGTGCGTGAGAACCTCGGGATGGGCGCGGTCGATCTGCTGCTGATATCCGAAGACCTGCGGAGGGTGCGTGCAACCGTTGCGTGCCAGAACTGTGATTACACAGGAGAGAAGACGATAGAGGATGTATCAGATGACGCTTTAGGGAGTTGCCCTGTATGCGGCTCTGATCTTAAGATCACGGACACTGTGGACGTGGTCGATGAACTGACAGGGATATGTGATCAGATGAGTACGGGCGTCGAGTTCATCTCCACCGATTTCGAGGAAGGTGACCAGTTGATGAGGGCTTTTGGGGGCGTTGCCGCGATTTTGAGGTATGATACAGGGGTGTAAGTACCTTACAACCTGGGATTCTACTAATACGAATTACGTAAGGTGATATGGCTTTTGCGAGAGGTCGGTTCACATTCTGAAAGTCAAAAGTTGATTGTAACTGTGGGTATGGGGTCGAGACGGGGACATGAGCTCACCGGAAAGATTTTGTCCCGCGAAACCGCTTCGCAATGATATACGTCTCAGCGCTTGCCTTGCGTGACGCCTCAGGCGAGTGGGCACGCACATTCTTAAAGAGTGACCGCACCTTCTGCAGGTAATCAGCGAAGAGATCGCCATGGAATGCCTTGACAACGAAATGTCCTCCCGGCTTTAGGATCTGCTCTGCGCACGAGAGCGCTTGTTCGGTCAGGTCGATCGACCGCGCATGGTCATAACTCCAGTCGCCTGAAAGATTGGGTGAGGCATCGCAGAGCACGACATCTGCGTTTTTGACCAGTTCCTTGATCCTGCCGACCGTGTCCTCTGCCGTGATATCGCCAACGATGGTGATCACGCCCTCAATCTCGCGGATCGGCTGGATGTCAACGCCTACGACCGTACCATCGGTTCCGGCGAGTTCCCGCGCCATCTGGAGCCAGCCGCCAGGAGCAGCACCCAGATCAACGATATTATTCCCGCGCTTGATGACATGGAACTTTGAGTTGATCTGTTTCAGCTTGTACGCTGCTCTCGACCGGTAGCCCTCCTTCCTTGCCAGCCTGTAGAAATGATCATGCTGATTGCGTGCCATTGTTAGATCATCGGCGAGTATGTCACATAATATGAACGAACATGCGAACATCGAACAGGCAAATATCGAACATACAAACATGAACGAAACACTGCAGAAGACAAAGCGTGTAATCAATGCGATTGCAGAACGCGGAAGCATCCTGATCGCGTTCTCTGGCGGCGTGGACAGTTCCGTGCTCGCATCTGTCGCGAAAGAGAGCGGTGCAGATGTGCTTGCAGTGACCGCTGACTCGGAGCTACTCGGGCACCGCGGACTACGGGATGCCATAAAGATGGCAGACGAGATCGGGGTAAAACATGAGGTCTTCAATTTCGAGATACTGAGGAAGAAGGAATTTGTAGAGAATCCGAACAACAGGTGTTATCACTGCAAAAAGTATCTGATTCAGGAACTTGCAGAAATTGCTTCCCGAAACAGGATTGAAACGATCGCAGACGGTACAAACATAACAGATATCGCAGGAGACCGGCCCGGCTACGCTGCAATCATGGACGCAGGTGTTTTCACTCCGTTTGTCGATTTCGATCTCGGAAAGCCGGAGATCAGGGAGATCGCCAGGCATTTCGGGCTATCCGTTGCAGACGTGCCTTCGGAATCGTGTCTTGCGACCCGGGTCCCCTCCGGCACAGAGATCACGGTCAAGCGGCTTTCCCGCATCGAAGACGCGGAATCGGTGCTTCGTTCGCAGGGCTTCTGCGGCGTCCGGGTCAGGGATCATGGTCACCTTGCCTGCGTTGAGGTTCAATCTGGTGACGCCGAGCGGTTTCGGGTCGTGCAAGAAGATGTGGTGGCTGCGTTTGCGCAGATCGGTTTTGATCGCGTGGTGCTTTCGTGGCTCCGGTCCGGGACGCGGTGATGTGAGTTGCCGGATTCTCCGTAAGTGCTGCAACCGTATTTCTCGAAGATTTTAACCCCTGTTTGCCAGTTTGTGGGCTTTATTTTAATCACAAAGCTCCAACAGAAATCGATAGCTCTTCGAATCTCACGAGCTTCTTCTCTGTTTCCAGCACCTCATCTTCTACAGTATAACCCGCTTCTACCAAAAAATCTTTTAACGTCCCAAGCTTGGCTGTTTCTTCCAGTTGTATCACTATAACTTCCCCCAAATTATTCTTCGCCTCTTCAGGCGTGCGTCCGCAACTCGCAACATCTAATTCCGGACAATATGCTGTGAACAGCCCCCCTTCTTTCCACACTTCAACAGTAGTGATCATCTTTTTCATGGTTGTCCATTGCCGTTCAGTGAGATGCTGCATTGAAATTTTCACTTCGCACGCAACCTATAATCACATCCTATCCGCCCGCCACCGGATATCTTCAGCAACACAAGGTAAGGCGTAGCAACCCTATTTTTTGTTCGAGTTGCATCAAGGGATGTGCTGCAGCTTCTCCTGCACCCATATATTCAGCAGTGTATCTGCCGAGATGCCCCTCTTCCTTGCAAGAGATCGGACTGCTTCTGCTAGTTTACGATCCAATGCATAGTAGGTTAGCTCAGATAAAATATCCACCTCGAATTCTGCGGGCTCTGTCTGATCCCAATGATCCGCAAGGTCATGCGTATCCCAGAATTCACCAATGTCCTTGTAAGATTGCGCCTCTGAAATAGAACTCCTATTTCTCATATTTCCTCCTTTCCGTGTCTGTCATATTCCGTGCTGATAAAATAAATGCATGTTTGTTTTTTTTATATACAAAGAAAATAATAATATAACGTCCTGCATCTGTTTGGCCCATCGCAGCATACACATTCTCAGATGAGCGATGCCCCTTTTCAACGAAACGAAACTCTGGTCTGTTAACAAAAACCTCGGTGACTTCGCGCGGCTGAACGCTATGTTTCCATTCAAGTTTCTCGATAATTTCATCGAACCAGATAATTCCTTCAATTCTCAATTACTTTACCTCTGCCACAAGATATTTCATATCTCTTTAATCTTTATTGTTTGCGCGAGTATATGGATATTACCACTAATTTACAAAGACTTTTACGCAAATGAACGAGAGACGCCAGATCGACAAATCCGCGTTCATCAATCGTTATCCGCGGTGCCCGAGTTCGGCACTGATTCATCAGACCCTATACGGCATCTCCGCACCATCAGGTATCGAGTGGATATACTGCTTCCGAAACTCAGGGTTTCGCATCATGCAGTAATCGGCAGATCCTTTGTATGCAGAGTGCTTCCCGATCCGCTTCCAGATCTCGCCAAGCGGCTCCTCCCGCACGTTTCCGAACGATAGCGGCGTATACGCACA
>JAUWGA010000170.1 GCA_030606635.1 Methanosarcinales archaeon | reverse complement strand
CTTCGCCGACAACGATGCCGTTGAGACCGAGCGGATAGGCTACATAGCCATCGGGATGCTTCTCAACTACGATTTTGAATTGTCTCATCAGACTCTTGAATCTCCAACCCACCCCACAAAACACTTCCGACCACGTGATCCAAACCCGACCTCCGCGTAACCCTCATGCCCGTCTCCCGAAGCCCCAGTCGTTCCACCGCCGGAGGCGCAGTGCCTAAAAAACCATATCAGATGCCTTACAGCCGTATCTTCCCTTTGTGCCTCGCATAAGTCGCATAATCGACGTACTCCTTATCAGCGAGCAGATCAGAGACACTTGGCGCACCGCTCCGAATACCGTCGAGCCGGTCTGTGACATTGAAGCTGAACGCATCACTCCCTGCGCCGGACCCAAACGAGGTCATGAAGATCCTGTCACCAGCGGAAGCGATATCAAGGATCGCGGCAAGCCCGATCATGCATGATGCAGAATACGTGTTTCCAAGCGTAGTCACCGCGATTCCCGGATCGATCTGCTCGGAAGTGAAGCCGAGACTGGCTGCAACCCGCCGCGGGAACTTGCCGTTTGGCTGGTGGAACACGGCATAATCGTAATCCGTAGGCGTGGTGCCAAGCTCCGTTAGCAACCCACGCGCCGCTGATGTGATGTGTTTGAAGTATGCGGGCTCGCCAGTGAACCTGCCTCCGTGTTCAGGGTATGGCATGCCCTCCCTGCGCCAGAAATCGGGCGTATCCGTGGTAAACGAGAACGTGCCCTCGATCTCTGCGACCAACTGATCCGGATCCCTGCCGATGATGTATGCAGCCCCGCCTGCGGCAGCGGTGTATTCGAGCGCATCCCCAGGCGCGCCCTGTGCGACATCAGCGCCGATGGCAAGCCCGAGATCGATCCTGCCGGATTCGACAAGACCCATACAGGTCTGGATTCCTGCGGTTCCGGCTTTACATGCGAACTCGAAGTCTGCAACCGTGAGATTGGGCGCTGCGCCGACCGCATCAGCCACGATGGTGCCGGTTGGCTTCACAGCATAAGGATGGCTCTCTGATCCGGTGTAGATGGCACCGATGCGTGACGGGTCAATACTACCCCTATTGATCGCATTCCTGGCAGATTCCACCGCAATGGTCGCTGTATCCTCATCCATATCTGGCACCGACTTCTCCTGCACGCGAAGCCCGCCTGTGATGCTCTGCACGTCCGCACCCCAGACCTTTGCGATCTCGGATACCTTGATTCTATAACGCGGGATGTACGCCCCGTAACTTACGATTCCAACCGTCATTTGGCTCACCAGAATTAGTTGTGCACAAGCGGTATTTAACGGTTCGGATTGTAAGATTCGTAAGCATCCTTGGCAGATCTGCCCCGGCGTGGAACAGGTTTATTAGATCTTATGATGTTCGTATCGTAACAGGGCGTCACCATTATGACGGTCATCAACACCTCAGAACTTGACCGGGGAGAGGCACAGAGAGCCCTCTCATCCGAACTCGACCGCCACCCCCTGATAATCCTCCTTGGTCCACAGGGAAGCGGCAAGACCACGCTTGCAATCGAACTCATCGACAGCCGGGTGGGCGCGATCTTCGAAGGCAGAGTCAGGAGTTCCCAGCCCGTGATACTGCTTCGGAAAGACGCAATGGATGCCATGCAGCGGGTGGTGGTGGAACACAGGAAACTGCCGATCGAGGGCGCGGACGGGGGCATATACGTGGACGTGAGCATGTATGACGCGCTGAAAGCCACAATCGAGGGCGTCTTCGATGTCTTGGAACTTGGGGAGGATGTACTGGTCTCGCGGATAACAGAACTCACTGATGGCGTTATAGGGGTCAGTGTGATCGAGGTTGTTGCCGATTCCGAGGATCTCAGGGAGAGGCGCATGAACCGGCACGAGGATGCCGCTGCAAGGCTTGAACTGCTTCTTCTAAAGGAGCAGCGCTTCGGGGTGGAGTCGAACATCTGGGGAATCCAGGGCGCGAGAGTCGGGGATATCATAAGCCGGGACTCGGTTAGCCCCTATCTTTCGGGTCAGATATCCCGGACTCCAAAGGACTTCAGCCGGGCGATCCCGACGAAGGGGTTAAGTCTCGAGGAATGCCTCCGGGAGATGATCGGTATCGCCAAAAACGAGAAGCTGGAGTCCGGGTTTCTCGTGCTGCACCGTGAGGGTGAGCAGCAGGCGATAAGCGACATCCTGGTCGGGAGCAGAAATTCCATAATCGGGGTCACGATGCTCGAACTCTATGTTGGCTACCGGCAGAGGCGGCGGAATCTGCAGGATCGGCAGGTGTATGTGCCTGACATCGAGGGCACAGTGGAACTGATTCACTCCCACATGCAGGGCGACTTTCGGCTGTCAGACGCTGATCGCGGGGGTGCTGAGCGCTTCGGGATCATCGTCTCGGTAGTGGAGCCGGACGGGGGCGTGGACTCCACAAACGAGGCGAGGCGAGAAGAGTTAAGGCAGATACTGTGGTGGTGAGGTTTGGCTGGGGTGTTATAGGGGTGGATCGAAAGACTTGAAGAAAAGAGCGAAAAAGGGTATACGATGATTTTAGAAAATTTGACCGACGTTCTATCAATCGACCCGAGCAATCACCCCAGATTGAGGGACAGCGTCTACTCTGCGGACTTGTTTATAAAGTCCGGTCATAAACTAACAACCCCCCCGAGATCAAAACGTTAAATACAGGTCGGAAGTAAGATAGCAACTCGCGCGTATCAGGAGGATTCAAATGACAAACATACTGGAAATAAACAACATCGCAAAAGAGTACACCATCGGCACAGAAAAGATAAGAGCGCTCGATGGGGTCAGTTTTAACGTGAATGAAGGTGAGATTGTAGGTCTGATAGGTCGAAGCGGCGGCGGGAAGAGCACACTATTAAATATCCTCCGCGGGTTTGAGTCGTTTGACGAGGGAACGTTTAAACTGGATGAGCTTCTGGTCACGCCGGATTCTGATAAAGATGTTTTTTTAAAGCTCAAACAAATTACTGCGATACATCTTCAGCGGTCATTCGCGCTGTGGTCGGATTACGTGGTGAACGATGTCCTCCGGAAGATATACTCGCTTCGGATCGGTTATGAGGGTCTCCCACCCAAAGATCTCCCCGAGTATGATGATATGGTGGAAGAGGCGATGGTGTACGTCAGGATGGTTGGGCTTCAAGAGAAGGCAAAGCATGTCGATTACGTCCTGAGCGGTGGCGAGAAACAGCGGGTGATCATAGC
>JAUWGA010000108.1 GCA_030606635.1 Methanosarcinales archaeon | reverse complement strand
CTTGTTGCGAACGGGAGTATCGCATTCCTTGCAGCGTGGAGATACTTTATCCTGCGATTTTTGATGCCCTTTGCACGGGCTGTGAGCACGTAGGGCTCGCGAATCGTGAGCATCATGCTATTTCTGATCAGGAGATAGTCGCCAGGGATCATAGAGAGCGTGAGCGTTGCAAGCGGCAGCACAAGGTGACTGAGGATGTCCGCGATATGCCCGATGCCCTCTGCACCCGAGTATGGCGTCATTGCGCCAGTACTCGGAAACCATCCGAAGTGCAGACAAAATACCGTAAGCGCTGTGATGCCAAGTGCAAGAGATGGGATGCCGTCGAGTAGCAGCATGAATGTTAGGAGCGATCTGTCGAACCGTCCGCCACGCCGCCACGAACTCTCAACACCCAACACGATTCCAGCTATGGCTGACAGAATAAACGATGTGCCCACAAGAAGCAGCGTCCACGGCAGCGCATTCATTATGAGACTTGCTGTGGATGCGTGGCATACATACGAATATCCAAGATCCCCGTGTGCGAGCTCTGAGAGGTACATAAAGAACTGTTCGTGAAGCGGCAGGTCAAGCCCGTGCATCCTGACGAGTTCCGCATACAGCTCTTCGGTCATCACCACCTCGTGACCGCTGTACATCGCAATTATCGCGTCACCGGGTAGAAGCCGCGGCAACAGGAAATTGAGGAAGAGGAGGATAAAGATGGTTAGTAGATAGGCTACGACCACCTTTACCGCCCTGTTTCGCATGTTAGGGCTTCCGGTTAGAGCGTTTCATCTGCGCTATCGCGAATGCTATCAGAATTGCGATCATCGCTAAACCCGGCGCGATCGGGGTCGCCTGTTCTGTGGTCCCGGTTTCCGTTTCTGCGGTTTCTGTCGTTTCCGCGCCCGCGCTATCGCCGTCCCCGATCAGAGCGAGCTTGTTCTGCGGGATCGGGATTCCTTTGGCGATTCCCCCGGTCGTGTAGAACCACTCGACTCCGGCATCAGGATCGTACGCGTAGTAGCTCGTCGGGTAATAGAGTGAGATTGCGGGAAGTTCCCTTGCGTAGACGTTCTGCGCCTCATGGACCGCAGCAAGCCTCTTTTCGGGATCCATCTCGTGCATCAGATCGTTTAAAAGTTCGTTTAACTCCTCGCTCCCGTTATATCGTGCGGTATTCGGACTTGCCTTGGCTCCCGGCGTCTGAATCGTCTTCTCATAGAGTATCTTCGGGTCACCGCCGATGCCGCCGTGTCCTGAGATTGCAAGATCAAAGTCCCAGTTGATCACCTTTGTATCGACCACCTTTGTGTCAAGGGAGGTCAGATCGACCCGTATCCCGACTTTTTCGAGCTGGTTCTTGAGGATCTCTCCGTCACGGTCTGGCGCGGGCTGTCCACCAACGCCGATCATCGAGACGAGCACCTGAAGTTCCAGCGGCTTGCCGTCCTTTGTGAAGACGTCGTCCCCCCAGACGTATCCGAGCGTTGAGATCATTTCCTTCGCCTTATCAGGATTGTACGGGTAGTTGGGAACATTCGGGCTTGCCCACACGCTCTCAGATGAGATCAGCCCGTAACTTGCAGGCTTTCCGTGCCCTCTTAAGGATTTGTCCACGAACTCACTCTGGTTGATCGCATAGCAAAGAGCCTGCCTGAATACGATATTGTCAAGCGGCTCTTTGTTGAGGTTAATCATCAGTTTCTTGTTCCAGTAATGCGGACCCTCTATCACGACAAAACCACTCTCTCCTATGGTATCCGCCATATCGGGTTTCACATCAGCAAAATCAACCTCGCCGTGCTGAAGCGCCATCTGCGGGTCGCCTGCCTTCACATAGATCAGCCTGTCAATGATCGATCTTCCGAGATGATACTCGTCGAATGCCTCGTACCGGTAGGTTCCGTGCTCCTTACTGAAATCGGCGTACTTGAAAGGACCGCACCCTACGAATGCACCATCCTCCACAAAGTCCATCGGGTTTGCAACGTCTTTCCAGATATGTTCTGGCAAAATCGGCATCGTGCCGCCGATATCCTCCATAAACGGCGCATACGGGCTGCTCATGTATATCTTAACCGTGTGCGGACCTATTACTTCTGCCCGGTCCACACTATCGAGAACGACCCACCCATAAGGATGCTCCTTCATATACGTTATGGTAAAGGCGACATCATCAGCAGTCACTGGCTCACCGTCGTGCCACTTTGCATTCTCTGCCAGATTAAAGACGTAAGAATCTTCTTCGGAAGAGTATTCCCAATCTTCTGCCAGCAAGGGAATCGGACCTGCGGTCTCGTTCTTCCATACAAGCGTATCAAAGATAAAATGCATTCTCACGTATCCGGGTCCCCGTGCATAAGTAAGATACGGGGACGGATTCCCCCAATCACCAGTTTTATCTGCGATCCTGACCTCTTGCTCCGCAGCAGCACTGATTGCGGGCGTGAGCAGACAGAGGCAGATTATTACGGATGCGATCAGTATCCGTTTCATCCCATCAACTCCTCAAAACACGGGATGCAGTGTGGTGCACCGCCCAGAAGCCGGATCCGCGTCTCCATCACGGATTCGCCGCATCTATCGCAGCATACCGATTCGTGAATATGCGCCATCGGTAGCGGTTCCGGGGTGACCTCCTCTATGGTCAGAAGATCCGCTTCCGGGAGATCCAGTAGCACATTACTTTTTTCGATGTGTAACCGCTTAAACTCCGCCATTTCAGCAGGAGTTGCTGTTCCCTCCTTGACTTTGGCGAAGAGGTCCAGATGATGTTTGTCCGTTATGAGCGCCTCTTTCTTGATAGAAATCCTAATTGCCCTCTG
Source organism: Methanosarcinales archaeon (assembly GCA_030606635.1). Classification (GTDB taxonomy): domain Archaea; phylum Halobacteriota; class Methanosarcinia; order Methanosarcinales; family Methanogasteraceae; genus Methanogaster_A. Next base: position 3,189 of record JAUWGA010000108.1, on the reverse strand, counting down.
GTTTTCACGATTCATGAATGTATAGACGTATTTACCATAATCCTTGAAGATCAGGTTTCCTTTGCCAAACGTACATCCAGTCAGCACCTGGATAGCATCCACGCCGCATGAGTTATTCTCGACGATTGCAACCATCTCCTCGTCCTTAGCAGGCTTCCCCAGTTCTCTCAACGCAACCAGAGAGACCCGCAGCCCCATCGCAAGTCCGGGGCACTGGTGTCCGTGAAACCGGATAGCAGTATCGAGTATGGATTTAGTATCAGTAGAGTCCATGTCCTACGATATTTGTTGATACTATTAAAAGTTTTTGTTGAATTATTTATCAGGAGTCATCGAAAGTTTTATATAACATAGAATTATTGTGCTTTGAAAGTAGCAACAATAACTACTATACATATAGAAAAAGCATAGGAGATATAAATAAAATGGACAGAAATAACACTTTAAAATCGATAACTATCAGCATAATGCTGGTGCTATCGATAGTAGCGCTATGTACCAGCACCGTATCTGCAAAACCGATAGAGATGCGGGCTCTGCCAGGATCGATCACGGCCGGTTCTGATATGCACCTCGATGGGCTCAATTTCTCGGCGTTGCAGTATTCTATTAAGAAGCCGCTCCCCAACGCAACTGTAGAATTCCTCGATCTCCACTTTACCAGTGACGGGACGATCGAAGAAGGCGATGCGGTTTACACGACAAGTACGTGCAAGGGTCCTATGCGGTTTATCTGGTTTATGGGCCGTGACTACCGCTCGCTCGATCCGGATAAGGCGAATCTCTTGAGTAAGATACTGATCTGTTTCGACAAATATGATGCGCCAGTAGAGGGCAATACAAAGAAGACTCTGGCAACCGGCGAGATCTGGGAACTTAAGGAAGGGTATAGTCTTGTGCCATCACAGGTTGATCTCAAAGGCAATAAAGTATATCTAAATATTTATAAAAATGGTGAAGCTGTGTACGAGGAGGTTATCGAACCGGGGAATTATTTCGTATACAATGAGACCAATCGACGATGTGGAGGATATCACCCTGTTCACATGTCACGTTGATTCGGCGTTCCGCGGAACCGATTCCAATGTCGTGGTACTAAGTGTGGTGCGGCAGTACTCAGATAATCCGAAGAAGATTGGGATCGGCGATGAGTACGGGGACTTTGAGGTGAAAGAGATCACAAATAAGAAGATCACACTCAAGAACTCCAACATAATATCCTTTTCGCTCTTTGAACGAGAGGAACTGCTTGGCGATTGGATCAAGTTTAGGGTTTCTGAGAAGGGGTGGTGGGGCTATGCCTATACCGGGATCGTGTGTGCGGCTCCGGAAGTCAGGGAATCTGCCGGAAACCCCGCCTCGCCACCAGTCAAGACTGCGGTAGCAACCAGCACCCCAACCACCGCGCCAACCAGTGTGGCAGATACCAGTGGCGACACCGACACTTCCGAAGACGCGCCCGCCTCGCCTCCTGATGCCGGTACAACGGAAAACAATCCTGCGACGGAGACTGGAACTGATGCCGCGCATACAGAATCTGTTCCGGGTTTCGGGGTTCTGTCTGCTATCGCGGACTTTTTGTGGTTGCTTATGTTAGACGGCTGAAGTGAAAGGGGCGGATACCGGAGACTCTTGCAAGACCTGTGGCTCATGTTCACAGGTCTTTTTTGATTTTATTGCTTTTATCGAAGACCGAAGGTAGCTGTACCAGATGCATCCCGAGCAGAAGCAGTCGGCTGGGTGGGAACTGTGGTCGGTTATGGGCGGCGGCATCCGCCCTGTAAACCAAATAGGTTAATATAGAAGGATGTTATAGATTAACATAATTACACAGGTGATTTCATGGCCAATAAAAGTATTATAGAAAAGATACTCGGTTCGCCGATGCCGAAAAAATCTGTAGACACTGATAAGTATCACAATATCAGTCTCGATGACTACGATGAGGTCATAGAAGATGCGCCGGCAGAGACGTATATACGTGTTGCGGAACTGAGCAATCTTGATGGAATTCCCGATCTGAGAAAGGAGATATACGACGGGAATATCGTGATTGTCGATATCTCGCTGATAAAGCGGGACAAGATGATACTCGAACGCGCGCTTCGTGACCTGCGGGATGTAGTAAGTGATGTGCACGGGGATATCGCAGGACTCGGCGAGGATATGGTGATCACGACTCCGACCGGCATCAGGATCGACCGTACACGGATTGGTGGACAGACGACAGCATATTGATATGAAGATCAACAGCCCTCTGCAGGCTTACGAATACCTGCCGAAGACCAACTGCGGGGACTGTGGGGAACCGACATGCATGGCGTTTGCCTCGCATCTGATCGATCGGTCGATGAATGTCGAGGAGTGTCCGCCCCTGCTCGCCGAAGAATATATCGATAATTATAACACGCTCGCCGATCTGCTTGCGCCTGAGATACGCGAGGTCGTAATCGGAACAGGCGACCATGCGATCACCATCGGCGGGGATGATGTGCTGTATCGGCACAAGCTGACCTTCTTTAATAAAACCGCCTTCGCTTATGACGTGTGGGACACAATGAGCGAGGAAGAACTGGTGGGGCGTGTCAACGATATCCAGAACTTCAAAAAATTTTACATCGGAGAATTCCTGACGCTTGACGCGGTTGCGATCAGATGCACATCCGGAGATGCGGATCAGTTCGCGCAAACGACCGCGAAAGTGATGGAAATGACCGAACTGCCGCTTCTGCTATGTTCGCTTGATCCGGAGGTTCTTGGTGCAGGGCTTGCCGTTGCTGCTGATCGGAAGCCACTGATCTATGCCGCAACTACTGAAAACTGGCGCGATGTCGCAGAGCTTGCACTCACACATAACGTTCCTGTGGTGCTCTCTGCGCCAAACGATCCGGATGCCTTGAAATCGCTTGCACTGACGTTTGCGTCGGCGGGCATCACAGATCTCGTGCTCGATCCGGGGACATTCCCGACAGACGGGCTGCGGGACTCCTTTGAGAACTTCCTGAAACTCAGGCGTGCAGGGATCGACGGGCAGACCGATATCGCATATCCGCTGATGGCGGTTCCCATGACTGTATGGGAACGTTCCGATGGTATAAGTGCGGCATACTGGGAGAGCGTGCTTGCATCGATCTTCACGGTCAGGTACGGGGACATCATGATCATGCACAGCATCGAGCCGTACTCGCT
>JAUWGA010000165.1 GCA_030606635.1 Methanosarcinales archaeon | reverse complement strand
GGGCATTGTGCAGATCAAAAAAGGAGTTCCTGTGCGGTTTACCGACATCCTGACTTACGAGAGCACGACGATTGATCCGATCGATGCGCTCATGTCACAGGAACTGACATCGGTGACAGATGTCGTCTCCACCGGGTCTGGCAAGATCCTCGCAAACGTGAGGGTCGTGCCGATGCACGCACGCGAGAGGGTCGAGGGTATTCTTTTGACACTTAAATTGGCTAACTTCGACAGCATTCTATTTGTGAGCGAACCGAACACCGAGGTACTTGGCGTCCCGATCGAGCGCGATCACATCGGAATCGTTGCGATCGGCGGGACGAACCCGATGGCAGCGGTGCAGGAGCAGGGCATCCCGATCCGAACACAAGCGCTCTCGGAACTGATCGACATCGAGGAGATGGAGATGTTGTGAGACTTAGGACTCTATTGCTATGACAATTTAATTTATGGACATGATGCGAGGTATGCGACAGCATCGGCACAGCCAGAGCAGTGTAATCGAGCGTCACAAAAGTCCTGTGCGCATTCCGCTGAAAAATTGGGGTTGCAACGATTGGCGAGAATCATGATATTCTCCGACTTTTCAAGAGTGCTTTCTCAGGAAGGTGTTATTTGGGTTGAGTACATGCATATGTTGTATGAAGTGCAGGGAACTTCACCATGGTGGGTACGCATCATTTTTGACTGATCGTGCAAGTGATGACGCCGAAGCAACAGCGAGTGACTCTGAAATGGCATATCAAATTATAGTGTCCATTAGAATACGAACCTTTTTTAGAAGCTTGACTTCAATACAATGGATTTAATTATGACAGACGAAATAAAAAAAGATATAAAAGAACAAAGAGATTTCATGAAAGAAGGATTCGAAAGAATTAAAACGTATTATTCTCTACCATTAGATAAAAGAGAATCAGAAACAGGACTATCAGAACCCCCTCATGAAATGTTATTAGAAATGTCATCCAAACTCATCGAACTGGGATTTGACAATATTCTAAATAACAAAGGATTAAATTCTGAAACAGGGTGGTCGGAGATCGATAGAAAAGAATTTGATTATATTCTTATTGGAGTTGGAACAGAGATTCTTTTAAAAGCTATACTTTTAAAAGAGAAACCAAAATTTTTCATAGAAATGACCCGCTTGAATAAACACAAAGATGCGTATCAGACTCCCGGTTTCAATAAATGCAAAGAATGGTTGATAAATTTTCTAAGTCATATTCTTTCGTCAACTCATTTGGAAAGGGTAAAAGACGTCCTTGAATTAATCCAACTAAAAAGAAACAACCTTGTTCATTTGAACTTCCATCGGATGTCAAATTATAAAGAAGAGTACCAAGTGGCTAATGTTTTGAGATTTTTATTCGTAAATTTCTTTGAGGCCAATCCCTTCAATATAGTTGAAAAATTAGATAAAGTGAAAGAAAAAACTCAAGTTATTTATGGCATTGACTACGAACCTGTTGAATTCGATGTGTTTTAATTTTACCCGGATTTTATAATGGACAGTATACTTTTACGTTTACTCTGTAGAAAAAAGTTTGTTTCAAATAATTAATGAAAAATAGGATTAAATAACAATGTTAAGTAACCATGGATAAGGATGATGAATAAAATGCCCATAGGTATACGCTGTGGCCATAAGTGGTATTATGATGGTCATAATAAATTTGCCTATTGCTATCACTGCAATAAAGAAGGAGGAAAACAAGAACAACAAAAGATTAAAAATATATATTAGACAATCCCAAAATGGCAAAAGATGTTATCCAAAAATTGAATTGATGAGACCTTATTCCAGCTTGTCTTCCCCGATATCAGCGTACCGAAGCGTCTTTTTAATACCATGCTCCCAGTACTCGACCTCTTGCAGATGTGCGTATCCGAGAGCGCTTGCCATCCTGTGCACCTGCCCAAGCGTGTGCTCAGGCACGAACAGGATCGCCTTCTTCGGGCACACGTTCGCACATACCGGATCCCCACCGCACAGATCGCACTTGAAAGGCGTATCGATGTCCGAATGGACAAAGATTGCGCCATCCGGGCAGGATATGACGCATGACTGACAGGAGATGCATTTTTCATCATCGATCGCTACGACGCCGTCCTCAACAGTGATTGCGCCTACCGGACAGCCGTCCCTGCACGCCGGCACCTTACACTGCTTACAGACGATCGGCATCCGGACGACGGGGTGCGGATACAGCGATATGACGCGGATGCTTGCTTTTTTTGGGTTGTTTGAACCGAATCTGTGGATGGCACACGATAGTTCGCACAACCGGCATCCTGAACACCTTTCCGGAACCACTGTCAGTCGCTTCATAGTTGTCGCTCATCTCGCGTATCTGTATCCTGCCCGGGTATCACGTCTCTATTGCTGACACACTTTTATTCAGAATCCAGCCACGGCATCATCTCACGGAGTTCCGCACCGACTTCCTCGATCAGATGTTCCTTCTCCATCCGTTCGAGCGCATTTAGCACAGGACGCCTCGCCTGGCTCTCGAGAATCCATTCCCGCGCAAACTCACCGGATTGGATCTTTTCCAGTGCATCGTACATCGCATCTATCGACTGCTCATTGATGATCTTCGGACCAACCGTAAGCCCGCCGTACTCAGCGGTGTTGGAGACCGATCTCCACATCCTTGCGAGCCCGCCTTCGTGGATCAGGTCAACGATCAGTTTCAGTTCATGCAGCGTCTCGAAGTATGCGATCTCTGGCTGGTATCCAGCGTCCACAAGGACTTCGAATGCTGCCTTGATCATGCATGTGACTCCGCCGCAGAGATCCACCTGTTCCCCGAATAGGTCGGTCTCGGTCTCTTCGGCAAACGTGGTCTCGATTACTCCGGCTTTTGTGCATCCGATCCCCCGTGCGTAGGCAAGCCCGATCTCCATTGCAGTCCCTGTCGCATCCTGCTGGATCGCAAGCAGTCCTGGCACGCCATTACCCTCGACAAACATCGTGCGAACCATGTGCCCTGGAGCTTTTGGCGCAACCATGAAGACATCGACGTCAGCCGGCGGTACGATCTGCCCGTAATGGATATTAAAGCCATGTGAGAAGACGATCGCATTGCCTGACTCGATCCCCGGCTCGATTGAGTCCGTATACACCTGCTGCTGCAACTCGTCAGGAACAAGAATCTGGATGATATCTGCCTGTGCAGACGCCTCTTCTATCGTCGCCGCCTTCAAGCCGTCCTTCTCAATCCGTGCACGTTCCTGCTGTATCCATGGCTCATCGCCCGCCTTAACCCCGACGATCACATTCAATCCGGAATCATTTAGATTCTGCGCCTGTGCGTGACCCTGGTTCCCGTATCCGATCACTGCGATCGTCTTACCATCGAGAACGCCAAGGTCTGCGTCATCATCGTAATATATCTGTACCATTTGTTTACCTCGTTGCTATCCGTTGATCTAAATGGTATTAA
>JAUWGA010000091.1 GCA_030606635.1 Methanosarcinales archaeon | reverse complement strand
CCTCCCGAATACCTGATATTCAGCGCGCTTCGCATCGTTGGATCAAACTGCATGACAGCAAGGATGAGCCGTGCGATGTGTGACGACGCACCGAACTCGGCGCACCCGACTGCGCGTGCCCTGCCGCCGCCGATCGTGACGATCCTTCCCCTGACCGCGGCAACGTCCCCGACCGATTGCGCCAGGGGAATCGCGCTTCCGATGTTGCACCCGACCTCAGGGATCAGTGACGCGAACGACTCGGAGCCCTCGATCGCTCTTACGGCGGCGCTGACATCAGCGATCGCATGGTACCGTGCCGCATCGTCTGTGACCGCCCGGGTCTGGTTGACAGGAGCAACCCCTCTGCCGATGCTGGACGAGTTTGCGATCGCTTCTTCGACAAAACCCTTCGCAGCGATGCACGCATCCGAAACAGAAAGTCCCTTCACAAGATACGATGCAAGCGCTGATGAGTACGTGCAGCCTGCGCCATGCGTCCCGCCCTCGATAAGACCTCCGGACCCCCGAATTAGTCTGGGGGGCTCAATCTTGCCACTGCGGCTCTCGCAGAGCACATCGGTGCCATCGAGATGCCCGCCAGTGATGACAGCAGCCCGGCATCCGAGCGTGGCGATTGCTGCCGCAGCACGTCCTGCATCCTCGATGCTCCTGATCCGGATGCCGGTTATGGTAGAAGCTTCGTAGACGTTTGGCGTGACAACAGATGCGAGCGGGATCAGTTCCGATATAAGCGCGTCCAGCGCATCATCTGCCAGCAGCGACCCGCCTGCCTCCGCGCTCATCACAGGATCGAGCACGAACGGAATGCCCTTAATCTCCCCTGCCACAGTGCGGACGATCCTTTCAGATGACAGCATCCCGATTTTTACATAATCTACTCTTATATCGCTTGTTACCGCCCGGATCTGGTCGACAATCACATCCTCGGGAAGGTCGTATACGCGCTCCACTCCAAGCGTGTTCTGCGCGGTTACCGAAGTGATTGCGCAGGCGCCATGCATCCCAAGCGCGGCAAACGTCTTCAGGTCCGCCTCTATGCCTGCGCCACCGCCGGAATCAGATCCTGCTATGGTCAGTATGCACTGCATACACTATCGTGACATCATTTTTCGTTCGAAAGAGCCATCGCTGCGACGATCGAGTCGACGCCGTCTAACCATTCGGCAACCAGCCCATCCGGCACATCAAAGATGATCTCTGGCATGGGCTTGCCAGATAGTATCCGTGCACCAACCGTGCTTATGCATTCCAGCGCTTTTTCCGGATCATTCTCCTCTGTTTCGATCGCAGTCTTGACCAGTTTAGGAAGCGCAGTCTTCGCATTGTATGATCCGCGGATATAGCATTCGCATGAAACAAGCGCACCGAGCAGCGAGGACTGGAGTGACTGGATCATCATATCGACATCCTCGTTAATCGAGGGAACATCGCCGAGCACAATCTCGCTGATGCCTGAAATTGCATTTAACGCATTATCTGCCGACATCTTTTTCGCATTCCGTTTAGAAATTACATTCAGGCATGAAAGTATCACATCATCCATCATATTGACGAATATCTCAGTACTGCTTCCGGATTCATCGTCTATCTGGAAGTTACTCTCTTTCACGTTCTGAATCCAATTGTCCCAGCGTCCTTTTGTGTAATATTGAACTTCCTTCTCTTTTTCTGACTTTTTCATGGTAAACTTTCTTCTGTATGTGGTCTGTTATTAATGTTAACCCCACCATACCAATATTAGAAAAGGCGATCAAGGGGTATGTATGGAACGCGCTGATTTCTTATACCGGAATATGCGCTGGCAGATGCTGGCTCAGAACAGGGCGGCAACACTGGGCAATCTATCTGAACTGGAAAGCATCATCAGAGAGCATAGCGCAAGCGAGCTTCCGGTATCCGAACTGACTTCCAGTCTGATCGTTGCTTTGACTGAAACAGAGGATACTGAAATCCTCGGTGAGGCAACTCTTGCGAGCAGGGATTTTTTGACAAAACTGACCGAAAATATCCAAAAATTCCCAACCAAGAAACTTCCGGTCTTGTTCGCATCCTTACAACTATTTGCAGTCGAGCCCGGGCAGTATGGACTTGAGACTACCGAGAACCCGGATTCGGAGATCAACCGGATGACCGGCAGGGAGATTAAGGATCGCAAGAAGATGCGGGATGCATACAAGGAGGCGCAGGACTTGCTGGCAGAGGCGAGGCGCCTGCGTGCCCTTGCCATAACAGCACTGTTGGGATTCTTTGGGCGGGACGAGTTTTGTAGGATTGATAATTATATAAAAGATGAATTAGCCCCCCTGATCACCGCTCTTAACGATGATGGGCGGTACAGACCGTTTAGAACCTCGCTTGCCGCAAACATCAGTGACAAGCTGTACCGATTCGCAGAACGAACCAACGATCCTGCGCTTGCAGAACTGCTCCACAAATTAATTGATAAAAAATATATAAAGTTCGGGACATCCGGTTTCAGGGCATTTGTAAACAAGGATTTCACCGGAAAAAGATCTGATTTCGTAACTGCTGCGATATGTAACGATCTCGAGACCTCCCAGGATAAGGGCGGGAGACCTGTCGTGATCACGTATGACACGCGAATCGGTGCACGGGAGTTTGCGCTTGAGAGCGCGAAGGTGTTTCTCTCGCGCTCCTTTCCTGTGCGGTTTGCAGAGGAGCCGTCGCCCACAGGCGCTCTGGTGTACTGGCTTAGAGAGGTGGAACAGAATAATGCGGCAGGTGGCGAGAATATGACCCCGAGCCACAATCCGCTCTCGACCCAGGGGCAGCGCTGGAGCATGGAGAACGGCGATGTTGCCCCGACATCGGTCACCGACCGGATCGAGAGGGAAGCGAACATCCTCTGCATGAGAGACCAGCCCACCCTGAAATATGACCTTCAAAAGGCGGAATCTGAAGGCAGGTTTGTGTACGTTGATATGCGGGAGAAATACACCGCGTATGTCGCTGATTTCTTAAGATCGCAGAAACTGGACAAGCTTCTTGCGGATTTCTATTCGCAGCCAGAGCACAGGTTCATCCATAACGCGATGAATGGCGTTGCAAGGGGCTATATCACCGAGATATTCGGAAAACTCGGGATTCCCGCGGAATCCGTCTTTCCGATGGATTCAGGGAAGGACGATCTTCTCGGTCTCCGATTCTATGCCAATCCGGAGGAGCAGTGGATTCTCCCGACTGCGGATCGATTGGAACGGATCGGTGCACTCTTCGAGTGCGCAAACGATACGGATGGTGATCGCTGCGGTGGAATCCTTGACCGGGACGGGTTTATCAACCTTAACAAACTCCTTGCCATGATCTGCGATTTCGTGATCAGGGGGCTACACTGGGAGAACCATATCGTGATACGGACAGGAACCACGTCCACTGCAATCGATGACGTGGTGCAGACGCTCTCCGGGGACGGCGGATACGATATACCGACGCCGGAATGGGATCAGGTCAATTCGCTTGTCAGGCATCCGTTTTACAGCGTCAAAAGGGTCACCGGTGACATCGAATACGCGCTCGCCTTGCACCGGTTCCCGTGCATCGATACCGAGGTCGGTTTCAAGTACATCTCCGCAGCGATGAAAAAATACGATCTGCCTGCAGCGGTTGCAGGCGAGGAGAGCGGCGGCTTCACGATCAAGCGGTTCCCTGACAAGGACGGGATCATCGGGATATGCATGATCGCGTCCATGATCGCATGGCACGGAAAGTCACCTGGCGAGATATGGCGGGCACATACGAAACGGTATGGTGAAAAATACGACGAACGGCTCGATATCTGGGCTCCGAACAACCCAAAGGAGAAGATAATCAATTCATGGCTCGATGATCCACCAGAGTCGATCGCAGGGCAGGACGTTCTCTGGGCTGGCGGCACATACTATGACAAGATCGAGTTCGTGCTGCAGGATCCAGGCGGGGAGACGATCTCCCGCCTACTTGTGCGGGCGAGCGGAACTGAGGAGATAAACAGGATATATATCGAAAGCAGCGATGAACAGGTCTTGCGTGCCATCAGGCAGGCTGCGCTAGATCGGTTGAACGGGTTGATCATCGAGGATATCGGGAATGCCGCGAATCATCACGATCTTTCCGACAGGGTCGCCGCCACAGGCATGACGTTTATGACAGAATCCGACCGGGCGCGGTATTTCGATGCGGTCAGGGAGCGGATGGACGCGCTTGCTGCGGAGGAGGGCGTTGAGCCGGTCACGATCTACAGGCGGGTGCTTCATCTGCTGACGCTTGGCATGGATCGGGATGTCAATGTGCGGCATGTCGCATGGGGTGTTGACATCGGGGCAGAGTACTATCAGCGGATCTTTGGGCAGGGGCTGATACCATGAGAATAGTAATACCATTTAAGAAAGAGAACGCCAAATCCCGCCTCTCTGGCGTGCTAACACCAGATGAGCGCGACCGGCTTGCGATTGCGATGCTCTATGATGTGCTCGATGCGACCGACGGCTTCGCGGTCGATATCCTCACGCCATCGGTCTTCAACGACACGCGCATCGATCCGCACATCCTGCTCAGCGAATCAGGACTGAATGATGCACTGAACGATTATCTCTCCAAGGTGGCAGAGTATGGATGCGATCCGGTCATGATCGTGATGGCTGACCTGCCGCTCCTGAAGAGCCGGCACGTACGAGAGATTGTGGATTCGGACGCCGATCTGGTGATCGCGCCCGGTAGGGGCGGGGGAACCAATATCCTCTCTATCAAAGACCCGTCCCGGTTCAGCACGGATTACTACGGCACGAGTTTCCTTGATCATCTCAGAATCGCACACGACAACGATCTCTCAGTCGAGGTCTATGACTCGTTTGCGGCAGCGATCGACATCGATGAACCAGACGATCTCGTGGAACTGCTGATACATGGAAAGGGAGAGGCTGCGAGTACGCTCGCGGATGGTATTGGATTTGTTGTTGCGGTGCGCGATGGCAGGGCAGAGGTTGAGCGATCACAGCATCCCCAACACACACGATAATATCAAACCTTAAGCCTCGGGCGAGATTTGAACTCGCGACCTAGTGATTACAAATCACTCGCTCTGCCAGCTGAGCCACCGAGGCGTCGCACATTATGCAGGTATGAACTTGGTGCCATAGTATATGATGCCAGCGGCACCATCTTCACCGAGTTTCCTGAATATCGGTTTCACACGCATCCCGATTGCGATCGCATCATTGTCACAGACCACCTGTCCGGTCATGCGCGGACCCTCGTCCAGTTGGATGATCGCAAGTGGGTACGGTGTCTGCATATCGAATTCCTCGGATGCGGTATGGATGATCGTGTAGGTGACAACCTCGCCATACCCCTTGAACTGGTATTCCTCGATGCTGCCATCCCTGCGGCAGTTCGGGCACATCGTTCTCGGCGGGAAGTAATATTCTCCGCAGGTATTGCATCTCGTTCCGATCAGGTTGTACCTGCTGCTGATATGTCTCCAGAATCTCGGTACACTCATGTGGTGTATACTCTGTACGTTATCACTTAAAGATGGTTGCCTGCTGCCAGTCAGATAACAATACTTATATATACCGACGTACGTATCCATAATGCGAGGCATAGGAGGCATCCGCATTGAAGATTGTAACAATCAAAACACCTGATCAGGTGATTATTCCTTTACAACAGCATGATGGCGCGGTGTGCGATTCCTTGGTAAGTGTTGGCGATATCGTTTCTGTTGGGCAATTGATCGGCGACGGCGAGTTCCGGATACATTCAAGCGTTTCCGGAGAGGTTATAGCCGTTTCCGAACTGCCGCATCCAACTGGTAAAGATGTTCTCAGCGTGGTGATCAAGACACACGATGGAGAAAAGAGAGAAATTGAACCGGTAGAATTGTCCGCAGGAAAAATAAGGCGCATTATCAAGGAAGCCGGTATTATCGAACCGAACGGACACCCGACATTGCGCACAAAAGGAGATATCGACACGATCGTCGTCAACGGAACGAATACCTGGGATCTGTCATCATACGAGGCGCTCATGCTCGATCATCCTTCTGAGATCGTATATGGATTGAAAGCATTGATGGAAACAGTTGGTGCTAAGAAAGCGTTCATCATAATCGAACTTGGCTCAGAAGCGCTGAATACCATGCGAACCGAGACGATACCGGACAGCAACATAAAGGTCATCGCGACACCGGGATACTATCCACCGGGCACCGAAAACACGCTTTCTAAGAAGTTTGCGAAGAAGAGGGTGCCACGCGGTAGCACTCCGGAGGATAGGGGCGTTCTCGTGAGCAGCATCGCTGCTATGAAAGCGATATATGATGCGCTCCGCGACGGTGAACCCATGATTAAGAAAGTGGTGACCGTTGCAGGTGCGGTAGGTTCTCCGAGAGATGTTCTCGTGGATATCGGCGCGCCGATCAGCCATGTGATCAAAGAATGTGGCGGATGTAGTGGAACACCGGTAAAGATCATCGTAAACGGCGCAATACCTGGCACGGCACAGTACTCAGATGAGGTTCCGGTCATCAAGACGACAACAGGAATTCTTGTGCAGACCGAGAGCAATATCGAGCGCGAACCAACAGCGCCCTGTATCAACTGCGCGTGGTGTGTGGATGAGTGTCCGGTCGGACTGATGCCGCACCTGCTGTACGGATATGCAGACAGCGCGCAGTTTGAAAAGTGTGCAGAATTATACATCGGTGACTGCGTGGAATGCGGTATGTGTGCGTACGTCTGCCCGTCCAAACTCCCGATCGTGCAGATAATCAGGTATGGCAAATACGGCGTTGCCGAGATGGAGGCATCCGAATGACATATACAATATCACCATTACCTCATGTGAAGAGTGACGAGAGTGTGAAACGCGTGATGTGGGGCACGGTCGCTGCACTGATACCGATCACGATCGCGGCGATCTATCTCTTCGGACTTCCTGCGCTAACGATCATTCTTGTAACTGTGATTGCGGCAGTTGTAACCGAGATCGTGATCTACAAGGCGGCATCCCAGCCGATCACCATAAATGACGGGAATGCCGTGTTGATCGGTCTCTTGCTTGCTCTTATCATGCCGCCAAGCGTCCCGCTCTGGGTTCCGATCATCGGAGCCGCGTTTGCGATAGCTGTTCCAAAATACATCTTCGGCGGCACAGGGACGCTGGTGTTCCATCCGGCACTGGTCGGTTTTGCATTCCTGCTTGCTGCGTGGCCCACGCTGATG